>JAYSOO010000047.1:0-1719 GCA_043722755.1 Candidatus Parcubacteria bacterium | reverse complement strand
GGAAAATGCAAGATGAGGGGGTGGGTTGGGGTTTTGGGTGGGGTTTTGGGGAAAGTCTGTGTATGTTGGGGTGAAAGGATGAATTAATGACATTATAGCCGTGGCGGGGTTTTTGGGAAGAATATTTGTCACATACTATGCAAAATATGTCTTTTTTGCATAGTACGGTTATTATATTATGCATAAAATGGAAAATCAGAGTTTTATAGACCACATTAACAACCCAACCTCAAACTCCTCAAACTAAAAATCCACATATCAACATTATTTCTTCCCAGACTTTACCATCTTATATTTCTTCACATCCTCCAAAACTGCCACGATCTTCTCATCAAAGCCTGTATCCTTACTTGCTTCAATCTTTTTATACTCTCCAAATTTTTGTTCAGCAATTTCACACATCAACTCATGAGAAATCTTGCCAGCATTTTTTAATATTTCCCTATCATTTATATTCAAAAATCCATGAAGCTTTTCTATCCAGTCTTTCATGGTCATCGGTACTCGGCGCATCGCTTGACCTTGTGCAAATATAAGATACTGTTCGACTAGATTATTTAGTTGCTCTAACTCGTCTTTATTCAGATAGTTTTTAGCTATTAACACCTCTTCTTTTGTTGGTTTTATTCCTCGTGTATATATTAAACCCATTTTATCTTTTTTCTCATCAATTCTCTGGACCACAATCTCTGCTGCTGTATTACCTGTAATTGCATAATGTATTTTGTTTTGTACTGTTTTAAAAAACAAAATACTTGATTCGTTAGTTGGGTCATAATCAATACTTGTGGCATATATATCAGTTATTTTTCTATAGAAAACTTTTTCACTAGAGCGAATATCAGAAACGACTCTTTCAAGCTCTTCGAAATAGTTAAAAGGTAAATCTGGATTTTTGAGCCTATCACTATCTACAATGAACCCTTTTAATATATATTCACCAAGTCTCTCTGTTGCCCATTGACGAAAAGCAGTACCTTGTGGAGATTTTACACGATATCCTACTGCGATAATTACCCTTAAATTATAGTGTTTTACAGATTGGGTTTGAGTTTTACCCGCGATTGCACCATGCTTAGTGGTATGTCGGAAATCCCGACTTACCAGTTTTTCTTCTAATTCACCTTCTTCAAATATGTTTTGAATATGCTCTGAGATAGTAGACCTACCTTTATCAAAAAGTGCTGCCATCAAGTCTTGTGTTAACCATACATCAGCCCCATCAAAACGCACATCAATCTGTGTTTTACCATTTGGATCTTTATATATAATTATCTGCGAGTTTGTTTGCATATTTTTTATAATAACATAAATTTATTTACATATATAAACTCAGTGTTTTAATACTATATTGAGCATAAACACAGCCAAACCCATATGTAGCTTGCCAAACCAAATTCATCAAATTGACCATTTAATAGTACATGATTCAACCTATATAATTAAATTATTTAAGCTATAATAGTACTCATGGCTTTTACTCATCTACACGTACATAGTAACTATAGCTTACTCCAAGCCGTACCTAAACTGCCTGATCTTATAAATAAAGCCAAGCAATATGGCATGAAAGCTTTAGCCTTAACCGATAATGGGAATATGTATGGAACAATTGAGTTCTATCAAGAGTGTGTAAAAAAAGAAATCAAACCTATTATTGGAGTAGACTTCTACGTTGCCAGTCGTACTCGTAACGACCGAGAAGGACGACTTGATGCG
>JAYSOO010000046.1:0-4391 GCA_043722755.1 Candidatus Parcubacteria bacterium | reverse complement strand
TTTTTGCTGCAACTTTTTTTACTGCCATATGTTTTGTTTTAAAATTATTTAAAAATGATTATCGCGTGTGAAGCTTTATGTTCGACAAACATTTTCTTCTCACGTATTTATATTATACACTAATTATTTTTCGCAATGCAAATATTTTTTACTAAAATGTTTTGTGGATAATTATTTTTTTTATTTTTTTATAAAATATTTTCAAAAAATATTTTTTATTTTTTATTTTTTCTTAAAATTTTTTGTCTCCCCTCTTTTAAACTTGAGCAAAAAAAGAGCTAGACTTTTTCGTCTAGCGATTTTTTTGGGCGACATATTTTGATTTATCAAAATAGAAGTGCCCTTGTGGTGAGAGTTTTATTTTGCTGCCTCCAAAATCTGAGTCTTTTTCTCTGGAACAATCTCCACAATTCTATTGACTAAAAGTGCTTTTACTTTTTGATCAGAGTACATTGCCCAGAATTCTTTTTTAAGAATTAAATCAGAATTATGCTTTTGATATCCATCAACCAATACCTGAGCAATCCTACTTATATCGGCTGAACTATAATTATTCTTTTTTGCTAGTTCGGAAAGAGTTCCTACATAATAGCCATAAGCAGTAACGTTTTCAGGAGCATCTTCATAAGCCTTCTTTAATACCACGATAGATTCTTCGATATTGTTGCTTTGCATTAGCAGAATGGCTTTATTGTATGCAAATGATTGTTTTGTCGGTGATAACTCAAGAGCCTTATTGATATATGCAAACGCTTCTTGTGTCATCCCAATATTTTTATACGTATTAGAAACAAAATAATTATATCGAGCATCCTGATTTACTTCTGTATCATATTCATCAACAACTTTTTCATACAATGTGAATAAATTTTGCTTCGTTGTCGTAGATATCTGTGCTTCGTTGGCAACTTTTGGCAATATGGTTGATAGTTGTTCAAAAGTCTCAAATTTTCCTGTAGGACCTAAAGACAGTGCATTGTTAAATCTTTTATCAATATCATTTGGTACGCCGGTAACCTGAACATCTCTTAATATTTTTATTAATTCAGAATTTTGAGTGTATGGTTTTAAAATAGTTTGATAAGAAACATATGAAAGTACAAGTATAAAGATCACGCCGATCAGAATTGTTGCATTGACCTCACTTTCAGACAGTGGTTTTTCATCTGACTTTTCATGTCGGTCGTGAGTATATCTGTCATTTATATATGCAAGTATCAGAAAGAATAATACATAACTTGATAGGTTATCAAACACAAATATGTTGTGCACAAAATACGATGCCAGTAATCCAAGCAATATAGATCTCTCAACCACTGTAAACTGAGCTTTTTTGGAAAATAAGAAATAAAGAGCAAAGGCAAACAAAGATAAATATCCTGTCAGCCCCAAGATACCGGCTGCAATCAGCCAATCCATAAACACATTGAGGGAACGATCGAACCATTGTTCTTGGTCATACATGTGCGGATTGTAATATTTGGCAAAAACATATCCAAAGTTATCTTGCCCCCATCCAAGCAGTGGTCGTTCTTTAACACCTTCAAAAGCCATGCGCCAGATCATGGTGCGGGCACTCCCTTCATTATTTAACACTGATTTGTAATCTGTGGTTATCAAAGCAGCAAATCTTGATAATGCTGAGTTGTTTTGTATTATGGCAGAATGCTTAAAAATACCCAAAAGAGATACTGACAACACAACAGCTGCCAAGAACCCCATAGCCCCGTACTTGATAGTCTTATTCTTTTCTTTCCAAGCAAAATAGATAGACGAGAGTATTAATCCGACTAATAACCCAGCAAAAGAACCTCTTGTCCCCGTTTTAAAGAGTATAAAGGCATTAAATAATGCAGATGACAGATATAAAGCTATGTTTATATAACTATTTGTATTGAGCTTATGATACGTCTTGGTTGTATCCCCTGACTCTAATAGTTCTCTTTCTCTATTACCTCTAAAGACCATCAGGGCTCCAAGCAGTCCTAAAAACACGTGGATAAGTGCGTATACACCAAGATAGGATGAATTGCCCAGATGTCCAGAAACTCGACCTAACCCTTCAGTAAGCGACTGTATGCCAACCATAAGAGATATAACTATAGAAGAGTTTACCAGCCATGGCCATTCTCTCTTCCTTAAAGTTGATGAGGAAATCACAAATAGAGCCATCATATATAGCATGGTTACCAAACCTTCCATACGCTCGAAGTTAGACCACATACTACGGGTTGGATTTATACTATTTAATGTAGCTAGGATCAGTACCGTCATAAATGCACCCATCACATAGAGCAGGTGGGACTTTTTTGGACGAGAATTCTTATCTACAAGGGCTAATCCTATATAAGATACAGATGATAAGGCAATCATAAGTCTCATAAAGAATGCTTTACTCGTTATGTATGGGAAAAATAGGTTCCCTGAAAAAATAAATGGAGTTAATAATGTTGCTATGATCAAAATAACTGTAACTATTCTGAAAATCTTTTGTATGTCTTGTGTTTGTGTGTTCATGCAGAGTATTGTAACATGTATTTTAAAGAGAGAATATATGAAAAACACATTATTTAGGATAAAAGAAAAATGGGGTGAGGCTGGTTTTCAGAAGTATTTTAGGAATACAGGGTGGATGTTTTTTGGCAAAATACTTAGCCTCATCATTTCTTTCGCTGCAACTGCTTACATAGCTAGGAACTTGGGTCCAGCAAACTACGGACAACTGAGTTATGCTATCAGTTATGTTGGACTTTTCGCATTTATAGCCTCATTAGGCATAGATCAGATACTATATAGAGACATAATACGGTTTCCGGAAAAAAAGAATAAATATATAGGTACAGCCTTTGCAATAAAAAATATAGCTGCGATTATAGCAATATTCACGTGTATGACCGTTGCGTTTTTCTTATCAAGTAAGGATGTTTCTTTGTTTTTGATATTTATAATAAGTTTAACTTTTATTTTTAATCCTTTTCAGTTGTTAGGTTATGAATTTCAGGCAGAAGCCAAATCAAAATACCCAACACTTGTGTCACTTGTTGCAGTTCTTGTTTTAAACGTATTGAAAATAATAGTCATCTTTAATGATCAAGGAGTTATTTATTTGGCTCTTATAATATTGCTTGAGCCAATCTTAATGGGTCTTGGTCTTGTTTATTACAGATTAAAAACATACGGACAATTTACAGGCTTTACTTTTGACAAAGCGATAGCAAAAAACCTGCTTCGAGACTCTTTCCCACTTATCTTTGCCTCAGCTTTTTTTGGAATATATGCAAGGATAGATCAAGTTATGATTAAAAATATGATGAGTTCAGAATCTGTGGGTTTGTATGATGCTGCCGTTAGAGTTTCTGAGTTGTGGTACTTTTTGCCAAACATAATAGTAGGAAGTCTTTTCCCGGCAATAATAAATGCAAAAAATATTTCTCAGGAAATGTACCATAAAAGAACTAAAAAGTTATTTATAGTTGTGCTTAGTGTGTCCATAGTAACAGCCCTTATAACAACTTTCCTTTCTAAACACTTAATATTGGCAATATTTGGAGCTGGATTCATAGGTGCTGTAAGCGTGCTCAATATATACGTATGGAGTAATGTAGGTGCAACATTAAACATGCTATCTCAGCAAATACTTATATCTGAAAATTTATCTAAAAATATATCTATTATGATTTTCATGGGAATGATAATCAATGTAGGGTTAAATCTATGGTTGATCCCAGAATACGGCATCTCTGGGGCAGCTATTGCAACACTTATATCTTACATGATACCTTTTTTGTCTTTGTTTTTGCTTGGGAAGACAAGAAGATTAATCTTAAATATAATTAAAACATAATATGAAAATAAAAATATTAATACAAAACATAAAATTTAGAATATATTATCTCCCACTTTTTAAGGTAAAAACTTTTATACAAAGGACTATAAATAGTTTTTTAAAATTTAATAGACCAACAAGCTATCCGTTTATAACAGGTGATGGTTTTAGATCTTTGGCTACTCATATATATGATGATATTTCTTCGATCAATCCCAAAAAAGTAAAAGATAACGATATTATTTTTGTTCGATCAGACATGCTTCATGTTTTTTTTAAAGAAATAAACCATAATATAAAATCGAATTTTATATTGCTATCGCACAATGCAGATTGTAATATTGATATATTATTTAAAAAATATGATTTAAAAAATATTATTCATTGGTATGCCCAAAATAATTTACTGGAAGATTCTAAAATTAGTCCCCTACCCATTGGGTTATCAAATATGAGATATAGGCCGGATAATCTAAAATATATCTTATCTAACAATCCGGATCAAAAAAAAAATCCTCGAATACTTTCCGCTTTTAGTGTTGAAACAAATTCAGTAAGAAAAATA
>JAYSOO010000045.1:0-4483 GCA_043722755.1 Candidatus Parcubacteria bacterium | reverse complement strand
AGGCAGAGAGAGCAAGTACAAAATACAAGCAGGTTGAATTTCTTTCAAATAAAATTGGGCAAGAGTTTATGTGTACGATTTCAGGGATATCTGATTTTGGAATTTTCATACAAGAGCCGGAATCATTGGCTGAGGGACTATTGAGATTAAAGGATTTAGGAAATGAATTCTGGGAGGTTGATAAGAAGAGCTACGTTGTCCGATCACAAGATGGCAAAAAAGTTATGACCTTGGGTGACAAGATTAAGGTTAAGCTTAGAGGTGTTGATATGGACATGAAGTCGATTGATTTTCAGGTGATAGTATAATGTAAGTGAATAAAAAACCCGTCATGATATATACTCCAAAAAAGTGGACACCCATAAAGTGGACACTTTCTGGGTACATACTAACCCGGAGGGCGCTTTTTTATATGAATGAATGCATGTTGACTTTTATATTTTTCAATAGTATTATAGAATAGCCAACGTAGGCCTTAACTTATATGAAAATCTTGACTCGTATCGTTGATATGATTACCCTTTGTGCATACTCTCTTGTATCAGCAATCGGGATTTCGGTTTGTTGCGTTCTTGCAGGAGAAATACTGCACGACAACATGAAAACCCCATACCAAACTAACAACAGCAACAGCCTTTATACAAATATCGTATCCGACATTGACCACATGCTTGCAAGCATGCGCTGAAATATCATACAATCCTACCTTTCCATAAACCCGCCCGCGTCGCCAACGCCTGAGGGTTTTTTATTTTTCTGTATCCTAAACCTGAAATATAAAAATACTCATTCTTTTCTTGAATGAGTATTTTTTATTTAAGGTTTTACTTTGCATTCAGACTTGCCTCATCAAATCCAATAGACAACAGCTGTGAGTATCCAACAGAGCCCATCGTTACCCCGTACAAGACTCCTGCACGGCTCATAGTCTCTCGGTTATGCGTAACAAGTATAAGCTCAGAATGCTTAGACAAAAGCTCTATCATGTCACCGTAGCGCCTACTGTTGGCTTCATCAAGGGCAGCATCTGTTTCATCCAAAATAATAAAAGGAGGCGGATTTACCTGACTCATAGCAAACAACAGCGCGATTGAAGTTAAAGCCCTCTCACCGCCCGAAAGCATGGATAACCCTTTCAATTTTTTGTGTGGCAATGACACGAATACATCTATACCAAATTCCTTAGCCTCTCCCTCATCTTCAGACTCCTCCATATTTTCTTCGTCATCTATATCTGTGATTCTTTTCTTCCTTTTCTTTTCCTCGGTTATGACAAGCCTTGCTTCCCCGCCGCCAAACATTTGCTTAAAGAAAGTAGAAAACTGTAAATTTATTTTCTTAACGCCCTCATTAAACAAGTTATTTATTTGAAAAATAACTTCAGAAATAATCTGCTCGAGATCTTGCATGGACTTTGTTAAGTCCTCCATTTCTTTTAGCAAAAATTCGTCTCTCTCATTCATGTCTTTATATTCTTTTAATACCGATTCATCGCCTGCCCCTCCAAGCTCTTCCAATCTGATTTTATATTTCTCAACCTGATATTTTCTATCATGCTGTTTTTGCTTATCAAAATCATGAGCCTCAACGTCATCAAATCGTATTGCCTCAACTCCGATCAAAGCAGTAGCTTCCATCATTTCATTTTCATACGCTTGATTTCTTTCTGTGTAAAAATTTTCCCGAACCTTCAGCTTGTCCAAATCAGACTGTATCTCATGCTGCCTAGACATTGTTTTCAACAAGTCTTTTTCAGCCTCAACGTTTTCATTTTTGAATGTCTCTATCTTATTTTTAGTTTCTGTATACTTATCCAGCACAACAATCTCTTTATTATTCAAAGATTTTGTATCGTCCTCTATGTTCGCTATCAAAACCTTAATCCGTTCTATCTCTTCAAAATCTGCCGTGAAGTCAACAGCTTCTCCTTCATTATTTTTGCTTTTAACATACATATCACACTCGCTGAGCAGGTCGCTAGAAACTTGCTTGATCTCTGACTGGTCAGCATATACGCCTGATTTTATATCTCCCAAAACTGTTTTGATCCTTGTGATCAAATTTTTAATCTCAAAAAATGATACCTTGATATCGACAGTATCCTTATTCTCTAATTCTTTTTTTCTCTTATCAATATTTCTATTTATATAATTTATCTCACCTTCAAAACGTCCGATATCCCTAGATAGCTTTTCCTTATCATTTCGAATATCCCTTAGCTTGCTTTCGAATGTAAATAATTCATTTGTGAATTCAGTTGATGTTTGATTTTGTGCCAATATTTTTTTAACGCTTGTCAATTTTTCGTCAAGGGTTGACAATTCTTGTTGTGGATCTATTCTCGATTGACGTATGTCATTTATTTCTGAATCCAGGAATACTTTTTCATAGGCAAAATATTCCTTATATAAATGCTTTAGCTCATCGCGGATTTCGCGAGCCTTTTCTATTTTCTCAATCTGCTTTTTTAAAAATCTTATATGCGGCGCAAGCTCACGTCTTAACGACTCTACCTCCTTCATATGCTCCTGAGTTTTTATCAATCTTTTTTGACTCTCTTCTTTTCTGTATTGATACAGCTTAAGACCGAGTGCTTCCTCGATCATCTCCTTTCTATCCTTGTTAGATGACGACAAAAGCCTATCTGCCTCGCCTTGAGAGATAATATGATGTCCTGATGATCCGATATTTGCCTCAGCTAAAAGCTCGATAATATCACGAAGACGAACAGAATTGTTGTTTATGGAATATTCATTTGATCCATCGCGATTTACCGATCTCTCGATAATAACCTCATCAAAAGTATATGTGTTGAAAAGTCGATTGAATTCCCCATTTTCTTCTATCAACCTGTTGTCAAAAACTATTTTTACAGAAGCGCGATTTGATTTAGAAAGATCACGTCCGCCGTTGAAAATCATATCCTCTCCTTTCTTACCGCGCATGGAGCGAAGCGACTGCTCGCCCAATACGAATCGGAATGCTTCTACCACGTTTGATTTTCCAGATCCATTTGGTCCAACAATTGATGTAATAGGAGTATTGAAGACCAAATCAGTCTTTTTAGCAAAGGACTTATAGCCGATGATGTGTAGTGATTTTAGACGCATGTTGAGAACATTATAGCATTTTTTCTTTTTGTTTTGGAAATTTGACATACATAATTTATTTGGTAAAATAGAAGTACAAATCGACACTAGTCGCTACCCCAGGCTTTCTGATGAAAACTTGGGGATTAAATTTATAATAGTTTGCACTACTTTTGCATATTCATTTTTACTCAATCTTCCCATTCTCATATTTAGCCTCTTAGCATCGTATAGCCTTAAATGAGAGACCATAATTGAGTTTACAGAATCCTTAAAATTAATCTGCAAGTAGTACGAATTATCTTTAAGCTTGCTACTAAGAGGTATGCCCCAAAATAAATTTGCGCTAAATTTTTTAAAGATAAGGACAGGTCTAGCAAACAACTCGCTTTTGCCATTTTCCTCATCACCAATATTAATTCCTATAGAACACCAATAAATATCCCTTTCTTTTATGTACGGGGTTGTTTTTTTTATATCTATTTTTTGTTTTTTTATCGACCAATTGTTAAATTCATTTTCCATCCCTTTAGTTTACTAAAGTACCATAAGAGTCTTTATGAAGAAAAACCGAAGAAAAACATAATTTTAATTTTTTTTAAATGAGAGGAATACTAATATTTTCTCTAAAAACTTTGCAATTCCAACATCTTTTTATATTGTCCGTTCTTGACTATAAGTTCAGCATTTGTTCCCTGTTCTATAATTTTTCCTTTTTCCAAAACTACGATTATGTCAGCTTTTTTAACTGTTTGTAGTCTGTGAGCGATGATTATAACCGTTTTATTTTGAAACAACTTGTCTAGTGCGCGAGTTATAGCTTCTTCAGAGAAGGAATCAAGGGCTGAGGTCGGTTCGTCCAAGATGATTATCTCTGGATTTTTAAGCATCAACTTCGCGATTGCCAAACGTTGCCTTTCTCCGCCAGAAAGGCGTATACCTTTCTCACCTATCTCCGTATCCAGATCAGTAACAAAATCACACTCGGCTTTTTTCAAAGCTTCAAACAATTGTTGATCGGTCGTATCTTTGGTAATGTGTTCTGGTAATGAATATAGTAAGTTATCTCGAACACTTCCATCAAATACCATTGGCTCTTGGGTGAGGTATCCGACATATTTGTAAAATGTTTTCAATGCAATTCCAGACATATCCTGTCCATCAACAATCACCTGCCCTTCTTGAGGCTGAATAAATCCTGTTATCAGCTTGGCAATAGTTGTTTTTCCTGAACCGGACTTTCCGACGAATGCAATTTTTTGTCCGCCATTTATTTTAAGGTTGAAATTATCAAATATTTTTTTGTCATCATATGAAAAGTTAATATTGTTTAATTCAATTGACCCATTTCCATGGGTAAATTTTTCACCTCTGTAATAGTTTTCAAAGTTGGG
>JAYSOO010000044.1:0-4499 GCA_043722755.1 Candidatus Parcubacteria bacterium | reverse complement strand
ATGTGACATGGTTGATGACGCTGATATGCTTGACTTGGTTGAAGAGGAGATAAGAGAACTTTTGACAAAAAATGGTTTTGACGGAGCAAATGCTCCTGTTATAAGAGGTTCAGCTTTGAAAGCTTTGAACTCAACAGATGTAAATGATGAATGGTCACAAAAGATCGTAGATCTAATAGATGCCGTAGATTCATTTATTCCAACTCCAATTCGTGAGACAGATAAACCATTCCTTATGCCTATTGAAGATGTATTTTCTATCGAAGGTCGTGGAACTGTGGTAACAGGACGTATCGAGAAAGGTATCATCAAAGTAGGTGAAGAAATCGAAATTGTTGGTCTTAGAGACACTGTAAAAACAGTTGTTACAGGAGTAGAAATGTTCAACAAATCTCTACAAGAAGGTATGGCAGGTGATAACGCAGGACTATTGCTAAGATCTGTTAAGAAAGAAGATTTGTCCCGTGGTCAAGTACTTGCAAAACCAGGTTCAGTTACACCTCATACAGACTTTGAGGCTGAAGTGTACATCTTGAAGAAAGAAGAAGGAGGAAGACATACACCATTTTTCTCAGGATATAAACCTCAATTTTACGTTAGAACAACTGACGTAACAGGAGAAGTTACTCTAGAAGAAGGTAAGATGGTTATGCCTGGAGATACTGTTACTTTCAAAGTAAAACTGGTAGCACCTGTTGCTCTAGAAGATAATACTCGATTTGCTATCCGTGAAGGAGGTAAAACTGTAGGAGCTGGAGTTGTTACAAAGATTGTAAAATAATCCTAAAACACCCATATTCTATAAAGTAGGCGAACATACTCATAAGATAATGTTAAAAAATGCAATTACCTCAAAAAGGTGTTGCATTTTTTGATAAAATAGTGTAATATTCAAATCCATGTCAACAGTAACTAAAACTAAAAAAACAGAAGCAACTTCAAAGCTACGTATAAGAGTTAGGGCTAACGATTCACGTCTACTTGATAATTCTGTAAAGCAAATCATAGAGACTGCATTGAAACATGATGCTGTAATAAACGGTCCTGTACCTTTACCTACGGAGATAAAGAAATATACAGTAAATAGATCAGCTTTTATCTACAAAGACTCTAGAGAACAATTTGAGTCCCGTACACATAGAAGACTTATAGATATTATAAATCCAAATGCAAAAGTTATCGAAGCTCTTACTAACATGACTTTGCCAACAGGTGTGAACGTTGATGTTAAAATGATGTAATTAATTATTCGACCATTAAAGATTAAAAAATAAACAATATCAGGCTTGCAGCCTGCTCTATTTAAAGAAAGAAAATATATGAAATACTCAATAGCAACAAAACTAAATATGACTCAACTATTTGATGAAAGTGGTAAGGTTTATCCTGCCACCATCCTCTCATATGGTGATTTGAAAGTTACTCAAAGTAAAAGTGTGGAAAAAGATGGATATGAAGCTATTCAATTTGGCTTTGGATCAAAATCAAAAAATCAATTATCAAAAGCGGTTAAAACTCACTCAGGTGTAAACGATGAGAAAAAAGGTTTTGCTTTACTAAAAGAAGTTAAGGGTATATCAGCTTTGAAGGGCGATATACTTTCTTTTGATTTTGTATCAGGAGACAAGATCGAAGCAACAGGTATCACTAAGTCAAAAGGTTTCCAAGGTGTTGTAAAAAGATACAACTTCAAAGGAGGTCCTAGATCACACGGTCAAAAACACTCAGAAAGAGAAAGAGGTTCATCAGGTGCTGGTGGATATCAAAGAGTTTTCAAAGGAACACGTATGGCAGGACGTATGGGTGGAGACAGGATGACTTTCAAAAATCTTACTGTTATTTCAGTTGATAGTGAGAATAAACTTATTTATATAAAAGGAGCAATACCGGGAAGAAGAGGTACTGTTATAGAAATTAAACAAAAATAATTAAATATATGACAACAACAGCAACAAAAAATAAAAAAGCAGTAGTATCACTAGACGCCGAAGTATATTCAAAAGAGGGTAAAAAAGTATCTGATTTCTCACTACCACAAGAAGTTTTCGGTTTGAACTGGAATGCTGACTTGGTACATCAAGTTATCACATCACTTCAGACTGCTGCACGTCATCCATATGCTCACGCTAAAACAAGAGGTGAAGTATCAGGAGGAGGAAAGAAGCCTTGGAAACAAAAAGGTACAGGTCGTGCAAGACATGGTTCAACTCGTTCACCTATCTGGGTGGGTGGTGGTGTTGCTCACGGTCCTAACAAAGAAAAAAACTTTGATAGAAAGGTAAATAAGAAAACTAAAAATACAGCTATAAAAACAATCATTTCTCAAAAGCATAGAGATGGTGAAGTTGTTCTTATGGATGCTCTAGCTTTCACGACACCAAAAACAGCTGATATGAAAAAAGTACTAGAAAATCTTTCAAAGATCAACGATTCATTTGCAAAATTTGCAAACAAAAAACATAATAACGCTTTGTTTATAACAAACGCGCAGGACAAGAATCTATATCTATCACTAAGAAACTTTGGAAATATAGAAACACAATCAGTAAACGACGTTAACGCAGTTATATTATCAAAATATAAATATCTAGTATTTATTTCTCCTACAGAATCAATAGCTACACTGACAGATAGATTGAATAATAACAAATAATAAAAACATATGACTCAAACCCTTACAACTAAAATTGCATCCGCAAAAGCTACGTATATAAAAAAGCCAAGATCAACTGAAAAGGCTATCATTGCAACTGATAAAAACAAGTATGTTTTTGAAGTGGAAAAAAGAGCCAACAAGGACAATCTTCGTCAGGAAATTCTAATGAAATACAAAGTTACTCCTACAAAAATTAACATTGTGAACATTCCAGGTAAAAATGTTATCAGAAAAGGAAGACCAGGTAAAATATCTGGATATAAAAAAGCTATCATTACATTAAAAAAAGGAGATAAGATCGACGTTATATAGCAATATAAATAATATTCAAGATAATTAAATTTTAATAAAAAAAACATGAAAAGATATAAACCAACAACACCTTCAAGAAGACATATGGTCATCGTAGAATACAAAAAAGTATTAACTACAAATGAGCCACATAAAGCCTTAACTCGCGGTGTAAAAAGATCAGTGGGTAGAAACAATACAGGTCGTATAACTACAAGACATAAAGGATCTGGCAATAAAAGATTGTATAGAGAGATTGATTTTAAGTATGAGAAGAAAAATATCCCTGCAAAGATCGTTTCTGTTGAATACGATCCAAACAGAACAGCATTTATCTCTTTGGCACAATATGCTGATGGGGCAAAAACTTACATCGTTACTCCAAAAGGTATAAAAGTAGGAGATGAATTCATTGTTTCTGAAAAGACTGAAGTTAAACTGGCCAACAGAATGATATTGAAAAATATCCCTGTAGGAACACTTATCTACAACATAGAACTAAAACCACAAGGAGGAGGTAGGATAGCTCGTTCAGCAGGAAACTACGCTGAAATAGTAGCCCATGACAATGGATATGCTCTTGTAAAAATGCCCTCAACTGAAATAAGACGTATTATAGAAACAGCTTGGGCATCTATCGGTGAAGTATCAAATGACGAACATCACCTACAAAATGGAGGTAAAGCAGGTCGTAGTAGATGGTTGGGTATCCGACCAACAGTTCGTGGTACAGCTATGAATCCTGTAGATCACCCTCATGGTGGTGGTGAAGGTAGACAAGGTCGCGGAAGACGAAGGGCAATCTCAATATACGGTAAACCAACAGGTAAAGGTCAGAAATCTAGAACACCAAAGAAATACTCAAACAAATTTATTGTATCTCGCCGCAAGGTAGGAAAGCGATAGATAGGTAAGAGATAATCAAAATATCAATCAAACATTGACTAATTACTAATTATTTGTTAAATTTATAACCCATGACACGTTCAATATCAAAAGGCCCATATATAGAAGAAAGACTATTAAAAAAAATAGCTGACAAGACTCCAGAGCAAGTGGGGGTTGTTAAAACTTGGTATCGAGATTGCGTTATCGCACCAGAGATGGTTGGATACACTTTTGGAGTACATAACGGAAAAAACCATATAGAAGTATTTGCTACGGAAGATATGGTTGGACACAAGTTGGGAGAATTCTCGCCAACGCGTAAGTTTACTCGCCATGGAGGTAAGATGCAAAAAGAACAAGATGCTGCTAAAAAGCAAGCTGAAATTACTGCTGCAAAAGCTGCTAAAACTGCTCCAGCTGCTAAGAAAAAATAATTAATTTAATATAAATATAATAACATGAAAGCCATATTAAAAAATTATAGACAATCACCAAGAAAAGTAAGACTCGTTACTGATCTTATTAAAGGTAAAAAAGTTTCAAGTGCATTAGACACATTGAATTTTACAACTAAAAGAGCTGTTCCTGTTGTTAAAAAACTTTTAGAATCAGCTATTGCTAACGCAGTACATGCTGGTCTTGTTGCTGATACTTTAAAAATAAA
>JAYSOO010000043.1:0-4603 GCA_043722755.1 Candidatus Parcubacteria bacterium | reverse complement strand
TTTTGTGTTATTTAAGTTTATTGTTTTTGAATTTAGATAAACTTCCTACAAGGGACTTTAGAATTTCTCCTAGTTTTTTGAACTGTTCGTCATTTAATAAATGTTGTTCTTCAAATAAGTAGTCAAGGTATACGTTTCCCTTATTAACATTCGACATATATGAGTCAAGGCGATACTTATCACTTTCGACAACCCGAACAGTTCCATCACTATTTATTTTAAATGATTCCTTGTGGTCAGGTGTCTGGTCCTTCTTCCCATTAAGATGTTTGAGTGCCGATTTTACTTCGTCTCTTGTCATTCTCTGGTCTATTGCCCTGCGAACGAGGTTATCTCCACCTTTCTTTGCTTCAATATAGGTTGTGTAGGCAATTTCATTATTTTCTATAGCTTTCTTAAATTCTTGGTCGGCGCCGACCAAAGAAATGATATCATGAACTGTCGTCTTCGGTATGCTCGTATGCTGCGATATGTCCCTCTCTGTCCACCCCATTTTTTCTTGTAATGATTTCAAATATTCTGCACGAACTAACGGTGGTATATCCTCTCTACAAGAGTTTTCAACATCAGACAAAGAAATCATTTGCTCGTCTGTAAGATTTTTTACTTCACACTCAATCTCAGTTATACCAACCTCCTTGCATGCACGTAACCTTCGTTCTCCATACGCTATTTCGTATTCCTTATCAATGGGACGAACTACAAAAGAGCCAAAGAAACCATTTTCGCGAATACTCTCAACAAGTTCTTTCATTTTTTCTTTATCAAATGTTTTTCTTTGTTGAAATGGGTTTGGTAATAATTTATCTATTTTAATTTTCATATGTCGAAACGCTCTTCTAGTAAGTCTACAATGTACTGCTTTGATTCAATATCTCTACGAAGTGGTGTTGCTACAAGCAGTGCTTCTTTTTTATTTTCGACAACCTTGTACCCACGTTGCCCTCGCATGTAATAAAATAACTCTTGTTCAAAGTCTCTGCGTAAAACCAACCGTACATGCTCAATAAACTTTTTAAATTCATAATCACCCATAGGAAACCTTGCAATAATCTGTGCTTTACCCAGTAACTTTGTACCATTTTTTGAGTAGGTTAAATATTTACCCACCATTTTGTCTTTTGTTTTCATATTGAAAATCCGCTTTGTTTCATATACCATGGTTAGCCTTGCGAACATGTACCATAATATACGAAACAAAATTTACTTTTAATATGCAAGGCTATTTGAACATGTTCGCATACACATTATACTACAATCCATGCTATAATACAATCAATGAAGCACCCGAGCATAACCACAAGAAGAACGACCTTGTGGTGAAAACGTTCGGAGTCTCGGTAATCGTTCTGTAATAATCCGAGTTGAATATGGCAATAGTGTGGCCTTCATGCCGTCCATATAGAATAACCGCCCGTGAAAATGGGCGGTTTGTTTTATAAAGCCTTCTGGTATGCCTTGGTGATAGTTGCATGGTAAACATCGAGGTGATATTTAAATGATGGGTCACGCTCTCTGTAGTTGTTCCACGTAATCCCATAGAGGGTCATAGTGTACCTGTTTAAGCGTACAATTGCCTCCATGTGGGCTTTTTTTGCGAACAAGGACAAATGGTCAAAGTTGGCAAAATAGAGCCTCTGAAGCTGGCACATGTCCTCACAGTACTCCATCGTGGGAATAATCATGTGGTTGTACTTACAACGGAATGCACGTATTTTTTTGAATGGTATGTTGCATACCTTATGTACGTGCATATGCATAGATTGCGATAGGTGCATGGTGTTTTCTTCGCACTCGAAACCGCCGATTACTAAAGGCACCCAATGGTGGTATTCAAACTTTTCCATTTTACATACATTTTAATTTTAGTGAACAGATATATTTGTAGTCTTTAACTCTGGCTAACTTATCAATCTGCTTCAAAAAGAGACAGATAAGCAGTCCTTGCTCTTCACGTGAGAAATCACTCGCCTGATACAGGTCGATGATGTCCTCAAGTTTGTGCAGATAACCGCAATTCATGATTGCTAATTTCATGGCTAAAAAAGCCGTCAATTCTGGTAACACTTCAAGTTCCTTCATTTCCTGATATTTAAAAAAAGTTTTTAATCTATATCAGTATAGCATAAAAAATCCACCGCAATAAAAACGGTGGATAACTTAAATTTATGCTCATACTATACTTGTCGGATAAGAAAAGGCGGTACGCATGGTACTGCCTTTAATGGTAAGTTTCTTAAACTTTATGGAGAGATAAAATATCAACCCACGTGTATGTCTTGTAGGAAGCCTGCATTGGTTTGCGGTGCGTGTGATGGTTTATCCTCACGAGGCTTTTGTCTACTTTTTATTTTGATGATGTTTTCTGCAACGATGTGTTGTAGGAAGTATCATAGACTTTTTTGTCATCTCCCGAGAGAGCGACAGTTTCACCCATGTCAACGAGTCCGAATGTTGCATACTCGATGATAACATCAAGAATGCTCCGAACTTCGATTTCGGGCTTATAGTCTGCTGAAGAGCCGTCCTCCTTTCCCTTGGAAATAAGGTCGTTAACATTGTGGTCGAGCATAAGCGTAAATTTTAATATAAAAAAACTTTGTTCTATATAAGTATACACCCACTGCAAATATATGCAACGGGTGTACCTGTGGATAACTTTGTGAGGGGAACATGCTCGGCACAGTTTAACCACTTGTAGGTGGTATGTATTCATAAATCTTATCAAATTGTTCTTTCCCATAATAGCGTTTGCTGGGAAACATTCCTTCTATATAACGTACGTCTTCAAATTCAACAGTGTTACCATCATCTTTTGTAATATAAAGTTTTACTATATCTCCTACATTATTAGATAATGTAGGTTTTAACACTCTAAATTTTTTAGTATTTAACCTTATATTATTTGCAAAATCTTGAATAGCTTTTTGTTGTTCATCGGTAATTACTCCTCTCATATTATTTAATTATAATTTTAGATACATCGACACCTTTTAATTTGGCAATCTCTTCAAGAGTTATTTCTATAATAGCCTCCTCATAGATTGGTGTAATTTCATAGTCACCAAGTACATACTGATTTTTCCATTCCTCTGAACCTGTTTTGCTTGTTATATCAGTTATCTTCCTCGAATCGTCACCACCGATAAACCAACCTTTAGTATAATTCATTTCTGCACACACCCGTGCATCACCAGATACCTGTGCATTACCAGATACCCGTGCATTACCAGATACCTGTGCATTACCAGACAAGTTTGTTTCTTTTTCTATCCAACCGCCTAAATCACCTTTACTTGCATAATTGAATGTTTCAATACATTCAATTTGTGTTAATTCTAAATTAAATACTGTTTTTTTATTGTTTGTTAATTTATATTTCATATTCCATGTCGTATTCGACATCTAATTTTTTAATAATGTTGTTTATCTCTTCGTCTGTACCTATGTACACAGGTACGCCGTAATAGCGGGCAAGTTTATGTCTGTATGGCAATTCTTTTAAGAATGTTTCTCTGGGGTAACCTAATTCAAGTATCACATCTTGGTCGTCGAGTTCGTATAGGTCATCTACCGCTATTCCAAACTTTCCTTTATAGTTAAGGAGTTTCATATATTATTTATTTAATAATTCTTTCCAGCTGTTAATTAAATCGCCTAATTGCTGATAAGCGACATCTAATCCATCGCATTTTTTTGAATTACTACAACAGTGAGCCGCTATTCTAAGTTTTCTACGTTCTCTCTCTAATTGAGATATTACTGTTTCGATTAAAACGTTCTTTATTTCAAACATAAAAAGTTCCCGTTGTGATTTAGGTACTAATTTTGCTGTATGTTCTAACTTTTTTTCAAATTCTCTTGTTTTCATATATTATTTATTTCATAACCCAATTCTTTTAATGATTCACATACACTAGGGGTAATTTCTGCCTGCTCCCACCTAGTCATTTTGCATGGCTTTTCGGGTTTTGACCCTACCACAAAACTATCTTCTACGTTTACACACTTTTCTAAATCATAATATATGGTTGTCTCACCAACGCCAAGTGTTTTGTTTATGCTTTTATAGCATACACTGCGGGATTTAAAATCCCATATAGAGTTTACTTCTAACTTTAAGTCTCCTATCTTGGGGGTTTTTATATACTCGGTTGAATGGTAAATTTTCATACATTATATATTTAATAGTTCTTTTACTTCTAATGCTTTTTCTTTGCCGACTAAATGTTCTATGAATTGCTCCATAGAAAATCCTTCTGCACCATATTCTGGATACTCTTCTTGTAATGCTTCGTCTAAGGTAAATATATCAACCATACCTGTGAACACGTAAGTTTGTGTGGATAGTTTCTGGTGCAGTTCTCCTTTTTGTTTATTATTCCACTGTGGAAACAATAGGTTTACCAATTTTGCTAGTTTCATATCAAAGTATTTTTATAATATTTATGATGGTATCTGGTAATGGTTCGTGTTTTACCAAAGTGCTAGCAACCCATGAGTAGTTTTTAGTCCTAAAGTTATACCCAAAGAAAAAAGGTAAACAGTTAAAATAAACCCCTTCCTCGTCCATGTGCAAGTTCGTAACTGTTTTACCTTCAGC
>JAYSOO010000042.1:0-4621 GCA_043722755.1 Candidatus Parcubacteria bacterium | reverse complement strand
CCCCAGCTGGCCCTAGAGCTGTACCAATAGGTGGTGCGGGTGTTGCTTTTGCAGCCGCGATCTGTAATTTTATTATTTTTGTTACTTTTTTTGCCATAATTTTAGTTTGTTTTAGTGAGTTTGATAATAACCTATTTTTTCTTTACTTGCAAGAAGTCTAATTCTACAGGTATTTCCCTATCGAACATTGAAACAAGTACTACGAGCTTGCCTTTTTCTTGGTCGATCTTTGACACCTTGCCTTCTGAGTCTTTGAAAGGTCCATCTACAATGGAAACATATTCATCAACAAGTACATCGAGGTTATGTATTAGGTTATCCCCTTTCATGTTTGCAAATATGTCAGCTAATTCAGTATCCGTTACAGGAACTGGAATATTTCCTGATCCCACAAACCCTGTTACACGAGGGGTGTTACGAACGTTGAACCATGTCTCATCATTAACAATCATTTCAACTAGCACGTATCCAGGATATATCTTCTCGTCTTCCTCAATTCTTTTGCCGGATTTTATTTTAATAACTTTTTTTGTCGGTATCAGCACGTTGAAGATTTTATCTTCAAGACCGAGAGACTCTATACGTTGCTTAAGATTGCGGACAACGGCATTTTCATATCCTGAGTATGTTTGTACTGCATACCAGTTTCTATCTTTTTCAATTTGTTTTGCCATATGTTTGTTTTAATTAGTTTAAAGAATGATTGATAATAATCTTGCAAATGCGGCATCGATCGCTCCTACGTATACAGCCAAAATCAGAGATAGGACTATTACTATAAGCGTATAGCTTATGACTTGCTTACGAGTTGGCCATTTTATATTTTTGGTTTCAGATGCGACTTCTTTTATATAAGTTACGATAGACATGTTTTTTTTATTTGTATTATTTTTTTTCAAATTTAAAACGCTCTTTTTGGGAGCGCTTAAACATGTAATTATAGTAGTCTATTTGATTGAATATGTCAATGTAACGTTTGATGTTATCTTTTGCTGTCCAGGAGTCAACTCAGGGGCGATGGAAGCTATTTCTGGTCTAGCACCTTTTGCACTCATCGTATCATATGTAGTTCCTACATATGGTGAATATACAGGTGTCCCGTTATCTGAGAAGTTTGACAGTTCACGCAAACTTACACCCAAGTCTTTAGCTAACTTTTTGGCATCTTCTTTGGCATTTTGTATAGCCTCTTCTCTTATACTCTTCTGAGCTGCCTCTATATCATATATTGTAAAAGTAAATCCATCAGCTTTTATATTTTGTGTAGCTAGCTCGTTTATAATTTTTGTTCTTTTGTCATTGTCAGCTTTTTTTTCTATATCGCGAACTTTAACAATCATAGTTTGAGTTAGTATCTGTCCCACGATTTTAGGATTTGATATTTGACATGGGTATGACATATCAGACCTAACTGGTGCTGAATCTTTTGGATATACGCATGGTTGTGGCACATTTTCATATTTATCAGACAAATTATAATTTTCTAATTTGATGTTTTCTTTTTCCACCCCGTTGGCTGTAAGTATAGCAATCGCCTTATCACCTTTTGTTTTGACCTTTGCAGTAGCTTCACTTACATCCTTACCTTCTTCATTTATAGTTATGTTAAAAGTTAGAGTGTCAGGAATGATATATTCTTCCGCTTTGCCGCTTACGCTTATATAATTGATATTAGAAGGGTTTTCATAACTAACAGCTTCTTTGTATGTTAAGACTGTTTTTGCTATTAAAAATAATGCTATAAAAATCAGTATTAGTGTAGCAGTATTTTTTCTTAAACCGTTTGATTGAACAAACTCGGTTATGTTATTTTGTACACCTTGTTTTGATTTATCAAAACTGAAGTGCTCTTGGGGTATGTTATTCATAGCTAAATTATACCACCGATTCCAACAAATTTTCAATCAGACTCAAAACAGTTAAAGGTCCCACACCACCAGGAACCGGCGTTATTGCTAAAACCTTATCTTGCACTGATGCAAGATCAACGTCGCCCGAAACTTTTCTTTTTCCAGATTTTTCATCTATCCCTATGTCAGTTATGCCTATATCTATTATTATTTGAGTATTGTCAGGTCTTATATATGAATCATCTATAAATTTAGGTTTGCCGATGGCTACTATTATGATATCTGCCGTCTTAGTTATACTTTTTAAGTCCTTTGTAAATTCATGACAGATGGTAACAGTCGCCTTTTTATCTAAACACATATGAGCTATAGGTTTGCCCACGATGTCTGAATTACCGATCATCACGACATGAAGTCCTTCTATTTCTATCTGATAAAAATCAAACAAAGTTTTCACGGCCCGAGCAGTTGCTGGCAAATATGTTTTTTCCCCATACTCCCTTTTAGAGACATTTACATCTGACAAAGATTCTATATCTTTTTTGGCATCTATTTGATTATACAATTGACGAACGTTTAAATCTTTTGATATTGGTAATTGAATTATTATCCCATTCACATCTGGATTATCCGATACTTTTTTTATTTCTTGTTCTAGAAAATACTGACCCACATCAGGCTCATAGATGTGAATAAAAGTTTTAATGCCCAACGTATCTGCTAATTCTTTTTTCTTATTTACATAAATATTCGATGACAGATCAGAGCCTATCATAAAAATATCCAGCCTGGGTTTTATCGGCTCAGTCACCATCTTGTGATGCAATTTATTTTGATTCATCAAAATAGAGGTGCTCTTATAGTGTAGGTTAAAAAAATCTAAAATAGGCTTTGATTTTAATAATAACGTTGACATGATAAATACTAATAATGATTAACGATGACTAATATCCATATTGTAGCAGAAAAAATGGACACGATTGCTACAGCTCCAGCCATCATATCTTTAACTGATTTTACGACAGGATGATGATTTGGTTCTAGATGATCCCAAGTATTTTCTATGGCTGTATTTATAATTTCTGTCACAAGAACTAAGGTAATACAAATGAGAGTGATAGCCAATTCTATATATGAAAAATTAAACTTATATATCGACAATAACAAAACTATAATTCCTGAAAGGACATGCAATTGAAAATTTTGTTCTTCATGAAAAACTTGTCTTAATCCGAGGAATGCATATTTAAAGCTATTTAAAGATTTTAAAATCAGCATACTTGGTTATATTATAATACATTTTTACTGATAAATAAGCGGATACTAAGCCTACAAAAATTCCTCCTGATATATCTATCGGCCTATGTACCTGCAACAAAACCCTTGTACCAGAGACCAGTAGTGCTATGGTCAAAAATAGGATAGCATGAAGATGGATTATATATTTTCTATTATGATCTTTGAAATATCTAAACAATATAAACACTGCTGCAAAAGAAAATGCACAGATTAAAGAGGCGTGACCGGATGGAAAGCTATAACCGCTTTCCATAACAAACATGCTTGAAGGTCTTGCTATCTTAAAAACATGTTTCAACACCTGCGATAAAATGGCGGCAAAAAATACTGATATGGAAATCACTATGACTCCTTTGATATTATTTGGGCAATTTACGCTTAACACCTCTCTGTATTTAATTTTTTTTACATTTAAATACATAGCAGATAGCGAGATCATAAAAACACAAAGTAGAATTAAAACTGTCGGTGAAAACATGTTTGTTATGTATATTGATAGTAAGATTAAAAATGATGACATATTATTTTATGATTGGTTCTTTGATTATTTCTGACTGGGCAGGAACACCACTGTGACTTATAACCCCTTGCTTGATTAAAAAATCTAATAGCTTTTTAGCCAAATGCTTATCTATTAATGGTATAAGGTTGGCTTTTTCATCTTCAAAATTATCAAGTCTTGCTGTTGTTATATCTAATTTTGATAAACCAAATAATCTATAATGATATGGCCTGTCTATGTCTACATTTTGTATATGTCTATAGGGTATAACTTTTTCTTTCACCATGAATATTCCCCGTCTGATATGAAATGAATGCTCGCCTAATAAAAACTTATGCTGTATGTAACTTTCAAAAGCAGAGATAAATATCAAAATTACAATACCGATCATCAAAGAGACAAGCCATAAATTTAAAAGACCAGTAGTAATAACGGTATCTATAGTAGACAACCAATCATAGAATTTTTCAGTGTTTATCATATAGGCAATAGACCCGAAAATCAGCAATATCAAAAAAGGTTTAAAGCTATGCTTAAAAAATACGAACCAGAAAACCCTTTTACCTAAAGTGTATTTCTTATTTAAAACTAATTCTTCATTTTTCATGTGCGCGGGGGGAGATTTGAACTCCCACGCCCCGAAGGGCGCTACCACCTCAAGGTAGTGCGTCTACCGTTTCGCCACCTGCGCATAGAATTAGATTACTATATTTGTATTTGTATATCAAATCATAATATGATATATTATTTTTACGTAAGAGCGCGATTAGCTCAGTTGGTAGAGCAACTCATTTACACTGAGAAGGTCGGGGGTTCAAGTCCCTCATCGCGCACATAATAAATAAACGGGGTCCTTTAGGGCTCTGTTTATTTTTATTAACGACGTAGAGTGAGAGAAACAAAAGTAAAAAACTTTTGTTTCCGAACCGAGGAGTTAACAGGTCAATACCTCGGAGCTTTGCTCCGGCAC
>JAYSOO010000041.1:0-1871 GCA_043722755.1 Candidatus Parcubacteria bacterium | reverse complement strand
TAAGCACGACGAATTTAAAATAAATCGTTTGCCACCATGCGGGTTTGATAACTAATTCAACAGATGTGATATTGTTACCGAAAAAACTGTCTCTATTGGTTCCTTTTATGTTAAATGTATAAGTACCTGGTGGTAAATTGGTATAAAAGATGTGTCTTCGTTTAGAAGGCAGACTCCAATCTTCATCATATCCTTCTAATTTATAACTGTACAGTGCCCTGTTTTCCTCGGTTTTTGCGCGGCAAAAATTAACTTATTGCAAATCAAATAGTTAGGATAAATAATTTGGAGAATTGGGTGTCCCAGCGTAAATTTGGGGATGTATGTTCGACAAAAGAAGAATAAAAGCGGAGTTATCAGTGTTCAAATAATAGATAAGAGCAGGGGTAAATATGAAGTTGTAAAAACGATAGGTAGTTCACAAGATCGAGAAGAATTGGAACGGTTAGTGACAGAAGGGAAGGCATATATAACAAAATATAAGGGTCAATTAGACTTGAATTTTGAGGTACAAAAAGAGAAAGAAGTTTTTAATTTATTCTTCAAAGGGATAAAAGAGCTAAGATTAGTGGGTCCCGAATTATTGTTAGGGAAATTATTTGATGAAATAGGATTTACTCAAATCAAAGACGAACTATTTAGGCTCTTGGTGCTCTCGCGATTGAGCCATCCAGTGAGTAAATTAAAGACGACGGATTATATCTTTAAATACAAAGGGGAGCAAATAGATGTAGAGCGGATATATCGGTACATGGATAAGTTGTATAACAAGCAAAAAGACCTTGTGCAAGAGATTAGTTATGTCCACAGCGTTAAAGTGTTGCAAAAAAAGATACAGGTGGTATTTTATGATGTAACGACGCTGTATTTTGAGATAGAAACCCCCGATGAATTGCGAAAGGCGGGTTTTTCGAAGGAAGGCAGACACCAAAACCCCCAGATTTTATTAGGTTTATTGGTAAGTAAAGAGGGCTATCCACTGGCATATGAAATATTTGAAGGCGACAAGTATGAAGGACATACCATGCTTGGGGTGCTAAAAGGGTTTGCCACGCGCTATAATTTAGACAAGTTGGTGGTCGTTGCAGATTCAGGATTGCTCAATAAAGACAATATCGAAAAGTTAGAAGCGGAAGGCTATCAATATATCTTGGGTGCGCGGATAAAGAATGAAAAACAGGTTATTCAGGAAAAGATTTTATCTAAACGACCTGCACATGGACAATGCTTGGCGATTAATATAGATGAAAACAGGCGTTTAATATATAGTTATTCAGACAAAAGAGCTTATCGAGACCAACAAAACAGAGAAAAAGGGCTTCGGAAGCTTGAAAAATCACTGAAAAGCGGGAAATTATCTAAAAGTCATATTAACAACAGAGGCTACAATAAATATCTTAAAATGGCGGGTGAGGTGAACCTTGAAATTGATTATGTTAAGTATAATCAAGACAACAAGTGGGATGGATTGAAAGGCTATATAACCAATACAACACTTAGTAAAGAAGAAGTCATTGAACAGTACGGAGAATTATGGAAAATAGAAAAGGCATTTAGAATATCCAAATCAGATTTAAAAATCCGACCTATTTTTCACCGATTACAACGGCGCATCGAAGCCCATATATGTATCTCTTTTTGTGCTTATAAAATATACAAGGAATTAGAACGCCAGTTGAAGCTAAAAAAACTCAATTGGTCGCCCGAACAAGTCATTGATATAACCAATTCTATTTTTTCTATCACCGTCGAAATGCCCTATTCCAAAATTTTGGAAACTAAATTGTATCTTCCTAACAAGGAACAGAGGGATTTATGGTGCGCTTTTGAGTTAAACCAATGATTTGGGTGTCCCAGCGAGGAAAACAGGA
>JAYSOO010000040.1:0-1883 GCA_043722755.1 Candidatus Parcubacteria bacterium | reverse complement strand
GAAAACCTCTAGGTATTCTTGAAGGAGATTGGGAGACAGATGCTCTTTTGAAAATGATTATAGAAAAAAGTCACAGACAAAATCCATATATTATTTTTGAAAAAGATCCAAAGGTTTTGGTTCGAAAAATAATGGATATGATCAGACAGCAAAGAGGGGAATCGGTTTAATGCACTCGTTTTCCTTGCTCTGTCGAGAAGTCTTAATAATTTTCTTAAAAAAACTATTGCGGGTCGGATCTACGAAGTGCTTTGCCTAGAACAAAGTCTCGTTCAAAAACTCACTAAAAGAAAATAAAAATCCAGGCAAAAAAATTTATAATTCATGTCCTGTACTTTGTAAAGTTGACTATAATTTTTTTTTAAAAAACTTATAAATAAAGCCTTTTTTTTGATTTTATTTGCATTTATTTCTAATATGTATCCTAGGGAGCTGTTGATCATAATAACTTTATTAAAGTAAAAATATAATGGTATTATATACGTATATGAAGAAAAACCAAAAAATAAATTTCATCCTAAAACGGGACAATTCAATTGTTGATTTCAATTCTGAAAAAATAGTAAATGCAATAAGTAAGGCCTTAATAGAATCAGGGGAATTCGAGAAAGCCATGGCTCAAGATTTGTCAGAAAAAGTGGTAAAAAGAATAGAAGATGATTACACAGAAGAGGGACATATACCTTCTGTTGAAAGTATACAAGATATGGTAGAGGTTGTTTTGATGGATTCTGAATTGCACCTTACTGCTAAAGCTTATATTTTGTATCGTGGCAAAAGAGCAGAGCTTAGAAAGAAAGATATTTTCAAAAAAAGACTGGCTTTAAAACCATATGAATACCCAGAATTATTGGAGTATGTGGACGGGATAAGACACTCATACTGGCTACACAGTGAGTTTAATTTTACTTCAGATATTCATGACTTCATGACTAACATCAATGAGTCTGAAAAATCTGCTATCAAAAATGCCATGCTTGCTATTGCTCAAGTTGAGGTTTCTGTTAAAACTTTTTGGAGTGACGTGTATAAAAAGATACCAAAACCTGAGATCGGAGCTGTAGGTGCAACTTTTGCTGAATCAGAGGTTCGTCATATGGATGCGTATGCAAACTTGATAGACTTGCTCGGCTTAAACCATGAGTTTGAGAATATAAAAAATATCCCAGCTATAATGGATCGTGTTAATTACATCGAGAAAGCTATTTCTCATTCTGCATCTGACGATCCTAAAGATTATTCAAAAACATTGCTTCTTTTCTCGTTATTTATCGAGCACGTGTCACTATTTTCGCAATTCTTGATTATCATGGCCTTCAATAAACACAAATCTATGTTTAGAGGAATGAGTAATGTGATTGAGGCAACATCGAAAGAAGAACAAATACATGGACTTTTCGGAATAGACCTGATGAAGATCATAAAAACAGAAAATCCTACTTGGTTTGATGCAGATTATGAACAAAGCGTCGTAGATATTTGCAAGGAAGCGTATGTGGCAGAAGAAAAGATTATTGATTGGATTTTCTCCAAGGGAGAGTTGGACTTTATACCGTCGGCCGTCGTTAAAGAGTTTATAAAAAATAGATTCAATAATTCTTTGAAATCACTTGGTTTTAAAGATATATTTGAAATAAATCAAGAATTGCTTGAGCAAACAGAATGGTTCGATGATGAGATAATGACAACCAAGCATGGCGACTTCTTTGTTAAGAGATCTGTTAATTATAACAAAAGAGTAGGAAGTATTACAGGAGACGACTTGTTCTAAATACTAATATTACAAAATAAAAAAAATACAACACATATATGAAATGGTTAAACGAAAATAGCAGAAAATTCCTAGCGAAAGATTATATCAATGATGGCTCAACAGCAGAAGA
>JAYSOO010000039.1:0-4728 GCA_043722755.1 Candidatus Parcubacteria bacterium | reverse complement strand
AAAATGGTAAAAACTTTTAATATGAGTTGATCAAATTAAAAGTTAAGGGCTATCTTAAGGTAAACGACTTAACATCTATCAAACATTATTCTGTAGTTATATTTTTATATAATAAAAAAAGATTCATTAAATCTTTTTTCTTCCCTTTAAACCTCATTATTTTCCTCATAATTTCTTCTTTTTTCATAATCAAATTCTATCAAAACCCAATTGAAGTTTGCCTAAAGAAGTGTTAAGTTTAACATAATGATTTAGTATTAATACATATATTCAAAACAACAAAAATAAACTTTTTACATACCAAATGATAATATATCAATCCGACAAAAGAGCCTTTATAGACAATGTGTTCACCAATAGAATAGATGAAATTATTGACGATCAATACTTTCTAAAAGCTAGAAGAAGATTTGCATCTGGGGAAATGAGAGCTTTTAGAAACTCGCTCAATTTTATGGATAAGATTTTATCTGATACTGAAATTCCCGAAGATACTGGAATTTGTATTGAATATAATATACCTCAAACCTCTATGAGGATTGATTTTGTAATAACAGGACAGGATATAGAAAAGAAAGATCATGCTATTCTAGTGGAGCTTAAACAGTGGGAAACAGCATCACTTACTAATAAAGATGGTTTAATTAATACGTATGTTGGCGGAGGTTTGCGTGATACGAGTCATCCTTCCTATCAGGTCTGGTCTTATTCAACTCTACTTGATAGTTTTAATGAAGCTGTATATGAAAACAATATCCAATTAAAACCTTGTGCATATCTACACAACTACAAGGAAGATGGCATCATCAACAATGATTTTTATAAAGGCTATATAGAAAAAGCACCAATTTTTCTAAAGGATGATGCAGCCAAGCTTAGGAGTTTTATAAAAGAATTTATAAAATATGGGGATAAAAAAGATATCTTATATAGTATTGATAACGGGAAAATAAAACCCTCAAAAGCTTTGGCTGATTCTATTGTTAAAATGCTAAAAAAGAATAGCGATTTTGTGATGATAGATGACCAGAAGGTGGTGTATGAAAATGTCTTATCAATTTCAAAACAAACCACTGATAAGAAAAATGTGATTATAGTTGAAGGTGGTCCCGGAACAGGTAAATCTGTTGTTGCTGTAAATTTACTAGCTTCAGCTAAAGATGGGCTAAACGTAAGATATATCTCCAAGAACTCTGCACCAAGAGACGTATTTGGAAGTAAGTTGTCTGGAGAGATGAAGAAGACTGTTATATCAAACATGTTTTCTGGCTCAGGATCTTTTACGGAAACCGATAATAATGCCTTTGACTTATTGCTGGTTGATGAAGCTCATAGACTAAGTGCAAAATCAGGAATGTTTAGTAATAAGGGAGAAAATCAAATTAAAGAAATTATTCAATCTGCTAAAACATCAGTATTTTTTCTCGATGAAGATCAGAGGGTCACTTTCAAAGATATTGGTTCAAAACAAGAAATTATTAATTGGGCAGGAGATCATGGTGCAGAAGTTTTGGAAATGAGTCTAAGTTCTCAATTTAGGTGTAATGGATCAGATGGATACCTTGCATGGCTTGATGATATGTTGCAAATAAAAAAGACGGCTAATGAAATATTTGATTTGGAGTATGATTTTAAAGTTGTTGATAGTCCTGATGAGTTAAGGAAAATTATTTTTGAAAAAAATAAAATAAATAACAAAGCTAGATTAGTTGCAGGATATTGCTGGGATTGGGTAAGTAGAAAAGATAAAAATTTGAATGATATTGTTATTGGAGATTTTGGTATGAAATGGAATTTGGCTAGTGATGGAAATCTTTGGATTATTGCAAAAGAGTCAGTAAATGAAGTTGGCTGTATTCATACATGTCAGGGATTAGAAGTTGATTATGTCGGGGTGATTGTTGGAAGCGATTTCGTTATCAGAAGTGGAAAGGTCGTAACTCAGCCAGGTAAGAGAGCAAAGACTGATAAATCATTGAGTGGTTATAAAAAATTGAGGACGAGCTATCAGGAGGTGGCTGACAATAAGGCTGATTTGATTATTAAGAATACATACAGAACGCTGATGACGAGGGGAATGAAGGGGTGTTACGTTTATTTTACAGATGAAGAGACTCGGGATTGGTTTAAGAAATCTTATTAAAATCTTCAACAAAAACTTACAGTTTCTTCATCAAAACTTTACCCACCATTTCGTATAATTTACTTATGCAAAAAGATTTTGACAAATGGAATACGCTCAAACAGTATATAGAAAAAGAAAACAAAGATATATATTCAAATATAGGTGAAATCTGGTGGTGTAGCTTGGGTATAAACATAGGGTCCGAAAGCTGTGGTAAAAATAATTTCTTTGAAAGGTCTGTATTAATAATGAAAGTTTTTAATGTTAACTTGTTATTGGTTGCACCTTTGACAACAAAGCATAAAAATATTTATAATCATATAGAATTAAATATAAATAACAGGAGATCTTTTATTATGACAGAACAAATAAAGGTTATAAGTAGCAAAAGATTATCCAGAAAAATTGATAGAATAAGTAAAGTTTACTTAGAAGAATTATTCATAAAAATCAACCAATTATTATTACAATCGAAAAGCCCCGATAAGGGGGCTGATCTCGGAGCCTTGCGGCCAAGTAAATAAATAATATCAAATCAGAAAAGTTTGTCAAATCATAAAAAAATAAGTATATTTTGCTATGAAATAATAGTTCTTGATTTAATTCTAAAACCACACCACACCCCCTCCAAAAAATCTATGATACAATATTTCCCATATGAAACCCGACATCATACATTCACTCACAAAAAACTTCGAATCTTTCGCTCATAAAACCAGCGAAGGTTTAGAATTTTGGTTTGCCAGAGATCTTCAAAAGTTGCTTGGATACAGTAAATGGGAAAATTTTTTAAATGCAATATTTAAGGCAAAAGTAGCTTGCGAAACATCCGGACAAGAAAGTCAATATCATTTTCCTGATACCAGGAAGATGGTCAGTGTCGGCTCAGGTGCTCAGAAAGAAATAGACGACACCATGCTCACACGCTACGCCTGCTACCTCATTGCCCAAACCGGAGACCCTTCAAAGGAAGAAATAGCCTTTGCTCAAACATATTTTGCTATCCAAACCAGAAAAGCAGAACTCATCGAAAAAAGGATATCGGAAATAGAAAGATTAAAGGCGAGAAAAAAACTTACCGAAAAGAATAAAGAACTTAAGAAAATTACTAAAAACAATTAAGTTATCGCTCACATGCCACCCTACACCCTCAACCCACCCCACCACTCCACCAAACACCTCCGCATCACCATAACCTCAACTGGGACCATCAAAATCACAAAACCCCGACACATCACCATCGCTCAGATGGAAGCATTTATAATATCCAAAATCGACTGGATAAACCACACCCTCTCCAAAATAAAATCCGTACTAACAGAACAAGCCAAAAATCCATCTCAACTGCCAGCAATAAAATTAACAAAAAAAGATTACCTCCGTCTAAAACCCATCGCCCTCGAATTCGCCACAACACGACTGGCGCATTTTAATCTGCACTACAAACTCAGCTATAAAAACATCACTATCAAAAATCAAAAGACTCGCTGGGGAAGCTGCTCACACACCGGCAATCTTAATTTTAATTATAAGATCGCACTACTTCCTGAACACCTCGCAGACTACATAGTTGTTCATGAGCTTTGCCATCTCGGACAGTTTAATCATTCTCACAAATTCTGGGACTTGGTTGCCGAAACAATACCTGATCACCTTGAAGTCCGCAGGGAGCTGAGAAAGATTCATTTATAAAGGATTGTTATAATGCGAGGCATTGCCACTCATTTAAAATGAATGCCACCCGATGCAGAGCATCGAGGTGGCACATGGAACGAACTAAGTTTGTTCCATGTGCCAAGTCAAAGACTTGGGGTATTGACCGTTAACTCCTCGGTTCGGAAACAAAAGTGTATACATTTTTGTTTCTCTCACTCTATGTTGTTAATAAAAAATCGCCACACTTTCCAGCATGGCGATTTTATTAGATCTTAAAGTTTATTTATTCAAAGCCTTAACTCCTGCAAACACCGCCTTCTTACCTAAACTCTCTTCGATACGAAGAAGCTCGTTATATTTAGCAACTCTATCGGTTCGACAAAGTGACCCTGTCTTGATCTGACCACATCCTGTACCAACAACAAAATGAGATATAGTTGTATCCTCAGTCTCACCTGATCTGTGCGATATGATCGCTGTGTAGCCTGCTTTATGTGCCATCTTAACAGCTTGTATTGTCTCTGATACTGTACCGATTTGATTAAGTTTTATAAGAATAGAGTTACCAGCTTTGATATCAATTCCTTTTTGCAATCTTTCTATGTTGGTTACAAAAAGATCATCACCTACAACTTGAACTTTCTCTCCCATAAGTTTTGTAAATTCTTGGTAACCCTCCCAGTCATCTTCTGCAAATCCATCTTCGATAGAAAGGATAGGATATTTTTTACACCATCTTTTGTACAGCTCAACCATTTCTTTTGATGACATCTTTTTACCCTCTCTTTCAAGATCATAAACTCCGTCGCGATATAACTCAGATGCTGCAACATCCATAGCGATACCTATGTCTTTTCCAAGTTTATACCCTGCAACTTTTACAGCTTTTGATATGATTTCAATAGCAGCTTCGTTTGATGGAAGTGATGGGGCATATCCACCTTCGT
>JAYSOO010000038.1:0-4738 GCA_043722755.1 Candidatus Parcubacteria bacterium | reverse complement strand
TTGTCCGCGATAGCGACTGACGGCTCAATGGTGATGAGTTGCACTCCGCCATTTTTCGTACGTTCGCCGCCGGGTGTCCTGCGATATGAGGACAAACTGACGCGGACACCGGACGATGTCCGTGGACGTACCAGCAAAGGTTGATGAAGAAGGTGTGATGTTTCGTTCTATTATAGATGGATCGGCACATTATTTTACACCAAAAAAATCCATCGAGATTCAACAAAACATCGGAGCGGATATTATCTTTGCTTTTGATGAATGTACCTCACCGCATGAACCTGTTGAATATCAAAAAAGATCATTGGACAGAACTCATCGTTGGGCACTCGAATCTTTGAAAACGCATGTTGAAAATACAGACGCATTTTCTAAGCAAGCGCTGTTTGGAATTATTCAAGGTGGGCGTCATGAGGATTTACGAAAAGAATCAGCGAAATTTATTTCAGAGCTAATATACAATGGAATTGAATTTGATGGATTTGGAATCGGTGGATCTTTTGCTAAAGAAGATATGATTACAGCGGTGCACTGGGTGAACTCTATACTGCCTGAGAACAAGCCAAGGCACTTGCTTGGTATTGGTGAGCCGTCTGACATCATTAAGGGGGTACAAGAGGGTTGTGATACGTTTGATTGCGTCATGCCGACTCGAAATGCGAGGACAGGTACGGTGTTTATGAATGACAGTGCTGATACATTTTCATATGTAAATTTGAATCTGAAGAATGCGAAGTATAAGGATGACTTGGGTCCGATTGAGTTTGGGTGTGGGTGCTATACATGTAAAAACTATACTCGGGCGTATATGAGTCATCTATATAAAGCTGGGGAGATGTTAGCAGGAACGTTAGCAACGATTCACAACCTACATTTTATGGCGAAGTTTATGGAGAAGGTGAGGGGTGAGATTGTGGCGGGGAGGTTGTAATTAGTTTTGTTTTCTAAAACCTAATTCATAAGCCAGTATAGCCATACTAGTAGCAATAAATGTTACAAAATGAAAAGTAGGCTTCAGATTTTCATAACCTTCTTTTGTAAAAAACCATATCAAAATCGAGAGAATTGTGAAATAAACCCAAGCAAAATTAAATAATATAACAGACCATCTTGTCTTATTGGTTTGATTTATCATACAAACAGTATACCCATTTTTGCTTAATTTGTATTACTTTCCTCCAAATTTGCACCGACCACCTGTCTCACGGTATTATACTCAAATACATGCAAAAACCTCAACCTAAAAACCAATATATCTTGTTTATAGATGAATCAGGCAAGTCCAAACTCAGTGATATCGGAGATCGTTTTATGTTGGCTACTGAGGGTAGCTATTATATGAATAATAAAAATATTAAAAATAACTGCAGTAGTGCATTCAATCGAATAACAAGTTTATCATTTCAAAATAAGAAAGGACTAAGTTTTGGCCTAGAGTTAGCTGATCTGTTTGCATGGGCAAAATGGAACTCATTCAGTTTACACCTAAAACCAAAATCAACAGCTCAGGAGAAAAGAGTAAAATCAAAAATAAAAGAAGTCGTTAAAATCTTAGCAAATCATAAAGTTAAAACACCTGAGAAGGTTTTAGTAACTTCATCAAGTGTTGTCGGAGGCGTTAGAGTTTCCGAATTTATCAATTCTGTGTATTACTACAAACTGGTTAATTAATTCGGGGACCCCACTAGGGTATGCCTAATGAGCCTTATAGATATATTAACTTAAATTAATGTTTGGTGCAAGCAGTATCTAAACCCCACTCTTCGAAACTTTAATACTCTCCACAATAATACTTTTCTTCTCCTCTCGTATAGAAATTTTTCCTTTTATCAATACTACAAACTCATCCTGCACTTTAGCTTTCAATTCTTCAAACTGCTTTGGAAATACCACGCACTCAATCTCAGCAGATAAATCCTTCAGCTTAAAGAATATCATTTTTTTCGTCGCGTCTTTTTTTGTGGCAATTTCTTTTGTGTTTTCAATAATTCCCAGTATGTCCGAATACCCTTGGTCAACAACTGCCACCTCTAAAATCTTTGCGATGTTTACTGGTCGCTTTTCCCATGCTTCTTTATATTTATCCAAAGGGTGTCCTGACAAATAAATACCCAGCAATTCTTTTTCCCATAAAAGTCTTTGAGGAAGGGAATCTTTTCTTTGCTCAACTTTTTCTTTTAATACTTCTACCTCGGCTTGTCCGAAAAGCATATCAAACATATTTCCTTGAGCTTTATCTTGCTTGGTTGTCGTCTTGTTATAGTCAAGGTAGCGGTCCAAGTTTTCAAGCAAGTCTATGCGATCACCAAAATCATCCATAGCACCTGATTTGATAAGTGCTTCAAGAGATTTTTTATTTAAATTTTTATCAGTGATTCTTTCAAGTAGATTCTCTATACTTGTAAAGATTCCTTTGTCATTTCTTTCCTTGAAAATAGAGTCAGCAATACCTTCACCAAAGTTTTTGATACTGTATAGTCCGAATGAAATTGCATCATTACCATTAGTATGATTTTTTAATACTGTAAATGTACCAAAACTACTATTTACATTTGGTGCTAAAACCTCGATATTCATTCGAAGACACTCTTTAACCGAAACTGAGATAGAATCAACATCGCCAGATTCTGATGTCAAAACAGATGCCATGTATTCAGCAGGGTAGTTCGCTTTCAAGTATGCGGTGATATAGGCTACACGCCCGTATGATACCGAGTGAGATTTGTTGAATCCATAGGCTGCAAAAGGTTCAATCCATTTCCATACATCTGTCGCTTTTGATTTTGACCATCCGCCATGTGACACACAACCATCAATAAACTTTTCTTTTTGCTTTGCCATCTCTTCTGGAATTTTCTTACCTACAGCTTTACGAAACTTATCAACTTCACCCCAGGAGTACCCAGCAATCTTATGCGCCATCATCAGAAGATCATCTTGATACACTAAAACACCATATGTTTTTTCAAGAATATCTTCAAGCATCGGGTCCATATATGTGATCAGAGACGGGTTATGTTTACGCTCTATGTATAGTGGAATAAACTGAATAGGACCTGGACGATACAAAGCTACCATCGCATTGATATCGTGGATCGTTGTTGGTTTAAGATCAACGAGATATTTTGTCATACCTTCACCATTCAACTGAAAGAGATCAACAGTCTCACCACGAGCAAGCATCTGGAATGTTTTTTCATCATCAACAGCCATGTTGTCGATATCAATTTCTTGTTGATGGATACGACGAATAAGTTGTTTACATTCAGCAATGATCTTTAAGTTTTTTAATCCAAGAAAGTCGAATTTTAAAAGACCTGCCTCCTCAACAGAGTACATGTCATATTGGCTGATGATTTTATTTTCTCCCTTCGTATCATATTGAAGGGGAGTAAAGTCGGTCAACTCAGTTGGTGAAATAACCACACCGGCCGCATGCACAGAGATGTGTCGAGCACAGCCTTCAACTTTTTGAGCCATGTCTATAATTGTTTTTACATCTGGATTTTTTTCATATAACTCTCGGAGCTCATCTGTGATCTCAAGAGCGTGTTTAATAGTCATAAGAAAACCTTGTGATCCGAGAGGAATAAGTTTTGATATGCGGTCACCGAGTTCATAAGGATAACCAAGAGCACGAGCCACGTCTTTAACCGATCCTTTAGCAGCCATAGTTCCAAAAGTTCCAATCTGTGCTACTTTATCTTTTCCATACTTGGCACGTGCATAATCTACCATCTCAGCTCTCCTGTCATCGGCGTAGTCCATATCGATGTCAGGGGCCGATGGACGCTCTGGGTTCAAGAAACGCTCAAAGGGAATCTGATACTCGATCGGGTTGATGTGGGTAATACCAGAAAGATATGTCACCATCGATCCACAAACAGATCCACGAATATTAGACAGAATCTCATGCTCTTTAGCATATTTCAATAAGTCGGCCACGATTAAAAAGTAGGGTGAGTATCCCTTGTTCTTGATAACCTCGAGCTCATACTCAACTCTTTTCAAAGTTACCTCATCTTGCTCAACATTTCTTTTAGCAAAACCTTCATACACAACTTCACGCAAACATTGATCAGCATTTTTTCCTTCAGGCAATTCCATTTTTGGAAATACCCATTTTCCAAGCTCTATCTCAAAGCTCGTTTTGTCGGCGATTAATCCTGTATTGGCCAATGCTTGTTTGTAGAGTGCATCGCGCTCTGAATTTTCGCTGGCAAAAAGTTCAACCGCACGCTCTGGAGAAATAAAAGAAAAATCACCATCATCAACTATATTTCGATCAGGATTATTATTTTGAATCGAAAGCATTGTCATACGAGCTTTTTTATCTTCAGGTTCGATGTAGAGTACGTTGTTTGATGCCACCATTTCTATATTGTGTCGTAGGCAAAATGTAATTATTTTTTCCTCAAGTTCAACAGAACCTGCAATATCTTCTTGCTTTAATAATTCATAATACACATCGTCTTTTCCATAGGCTTTTTTTAAATTTTCATAAATCTTATCCGCAACTTCGAAATCATTAATTTTTAAGTTATTTGAAATTTCGCTGCTGTCAAATGGAATGATACAGATCAAATCCGAATTATGCGCTTGAATAAGTTCAGTATCAATTCTTGGGCGATAGTAAAAACCTTCCAGGTTTGATCGTGTGACCAACTTGATCAGGTTCATATATCCAGCATAATTTTTAGCTAACAATACAAGACGGGTTGTTTTCGCATCAAGTCGT
>JAYSOO010000037.1:0-12294 GCA_043722755.1 Candidatus Parcubacteria bacterium | reverse complement strand
ATTACCGTCATATAAGATTTGTCAATGCGTTCTTGGTGCTGGAGGTGGTGTGTGGTTAGTTACTAAACTTGAACAATAAAAATAACTATCCTGGTTGGGGATAGTTATTTTCTTATAATATCTTTACGCAAACAATATAACCGGAATGATAATAGGCCTCTTCGCAGTCTCACGAAATATAAATTTACCTAGAGTATCCGTCACTACATCCTTCACATAATCAAGGTTAGGAGCATTTCTCGTATCATATACAGCCTTCTCGATCGTAAGACGAACTGTGGTTCTGATCTCTCTCAACAAGTCTTGTGACTCTCTCAAGTACACTGATCCGCGAGAAATAATATCTGGAGATTTGATAAGACGTCCACTCATAGGATTTAACATCGCAACAACAACAAAGATTCCGTCCTCTGCAAGTATCTGTCTATCTCGAAGAACAACATCTTGGATATCTCCAACAGTAAAACCGTCAACGATTACAACATTGTCAGGAGCTTTCACTGGTAGTTTCACAAACTTTGTTCCTTTGTCTCTGATCTCAAGAATATTACAGTCATCTGGAATGATGATGTTTTCTCTTGGCATTCCAAGTTGCATTGCAAGATCGGCATGGAGCTTCACGTGATAGTGGTGACCATGCATCGGCATGAAAAATTTAGGTTTCAATTTTTTATGCAACCATTCGATCTCCCCACGGTTAGCATGTCCTGTCGCATGAATAAAAACGTCAGAAGAACGGTAATGAATAATCTTCGCGCCAGAGCGAGCGATATTGTCTTTCATTTTTTGCACAGCTTTTTCATTTCCAGGAATAATAGATGAAGACAGTAAAACCGTATCTCGATCTGTTATCTGAACATATTTATGCTGCTTAGTAGAGATACGCATTAGGGCAGAGAACTCATCTCCTTGTCCTCCAGTAGCTAGGATAACAATCTTATCAGGCGCATAGTTTGCCATCTCAGGAGCATTTATAACTGTCGATTTATTAATCTTAAGCATTCCTGCTTGGATCATGATATCGATGTTATTTTTCAAAGATCTTCCTTCGATTACAAGTTTCTTGCCATTTGTCTCACATGCTTCGGCAATTTTTGCTATTCGGAAAAAATGAGAGGCAAACATTCCTATAATAAGCCTGCCTTTTATATCCTTAACAATTTGCATCAAGTTTTCATGAACGACACTTTCCGGAGTTGAGAACCCTGGATTTTCTATGTTTGTTGATTCGCCTAAAAGCAAAAGAACATTCTTGCCATCAAAAACTTTATAGTTTTCTTCTTCTTCGTCTGTTGGCTTGCCGTCTACATGGTCAAGCTTAAAGTCGCCGGGCGTTGTGATCCAGCCATAAGGAGTATCGATGATGATACCCATTGAGTCAGGAATAGAGTGTGTTACTCCATAAAATTTTACAGATGTTTGTCCGATTATTATGCTTTCATTTCCTTCAATTATTTTAAAATCAAGTTCCGGAACATGAGGAAACTCTGCTTGACGTTTTTTCAACATCAAAGAGGTTAAATTTCTTGTATAGATTGGCGGCATGCCTATTTTCTCTATAATATATGGAAGCGCGCCGATGTGGTCCAAGTGACCGTGTGTTACTATAATCGCACGTACTTTATGCTTTCTTTCTTCAAGATATTTTGTGTTTGGTAAAATATAGTCGATACCTGGCGTAGCTTCTTCTTTGAATTTGAAGCCGGCGTCGATCACTATGATGTCGTGCTCATTTTCAAACACGGTCATGTTCATGCCGATCTCTTCTACTCCACCAAGTGGAATAATGCGAAATGTATCAGCATCAACTTTAGGAATCACATGCTTAAGTCCGTGCTTGATCTGACTTGCAGAACCAATACTCGGTCTTGTTCGAGGCATGTTAAATCTTTTTGTTCCAGGCTTCTTAACTTTTATACCAGTAAGTTCATTTGATGAAGATATTGTATTGTTAAGATTTAGATTGTTATCTTGTCTTCTTGTGATTGGTGCGCGTGGCACATCTTGTGCAGGAATTTGTGCATTGTTAGTATTCATTGGTAAATTCTTCTTAAGACCACCGTGATAAACACGTGATGGGGGTCTGTTATTATTTGGGTTCATTGTTTAATTTTTAATTTAGTTAACCTCGAATCGTCCGTAAAGAGTTACAGCTCAAGGTTTTGTATAATTAGTAACAATCAAACTAAGTTATTATTTCCAAAGATCAACAAGAACAGAAGCTACAAATAATATAGATATTACTATAGTAAAGTAAAAAATGAATTTCTCAGCTCCACGACGTGTGTGCCAACCTGAAGTTGCACCACCGCCAAAAGAGCCTCCTGCATCTGACTCTGTTTGTTGTACCAATACGAGACTTACCATCAATATAGCAAGTAATATCTGTATATAAGGAAGAATACTTAGAATAACTGTTAACATATATATAGTATATACTAGTTTAATTGTTTTGAAAAGGGGTAAATGGTTGCGATTAGACCCGCATCTCCTTCTTGGGGAAAAGATGAGAAAGGGTTATCGCTGAAAAAATTATTCCAAAAAGAACCGCGAGTGATATGGCTGAACTGATATGTATACCAAAAATTCCAAGCAACATTTTCCCTCCGATAAAAAACAAAATAATAGCCAATGCTTTGGTAATGAGATGAAATTTATGCAGAATATGTTCAACAACGAAGAAGAGCGATCTAAGACCTAAAAGGGCAAAAGCATTCGCTGTGAAAATGATGAACTTGTTTTGACTGATAGCAAATGAGGCGGGGATAGAGTCGACTGCAAAAATTATGTCTGAAAATTCGATCATTAAAAGACATAGGAAAAGATTTGTGATATGAAATTTGTTATGCGCCCTGATAAAAAACTTTTTGCCGTGATTACCCTCAGCAATAGGGAGAACCTTTTTCAAAAATTTTAACAATTTATTCGTATCTAGATCTTGATCTTTTTCATTCTTCTCTTGTAAAATCTTACATCCTGTATATATAAGAAGCGCACCGAATAGGTACAATACCCATTCAAATCGATCAACTATTTCAAAACCAAGAGTGATAAATATCAGACGAAAAACAAAAGCTCCGGCAATTCCTAAAAATAAAACTCGGTGCTGATGTTTTTCTTCAATTTTAAAATAAGAAAAAATCAAAAGCATAATAAACAAATTGTCTATTGAAAGCATGTATTCTGTTACGTAAACGGAGAACCATTGGAATCCAAGTTCTGCACCTCGAGTAAAATATATGTAGAAACCAAATGCTACCGCGGTTGATACCCAGGCAAGAGTTAATAAGAGCGACTTTTTTATTTTATTCATGGCTCTATTAAAACATTTTAAAAAAAATAATGCTATAATTTTAACTATGAAAAATACAACACAAGGTTATTTTTGTTTTGATAAATCAAAACAAGTCAAACAACAAGGATCTATAACAACAATATTATTAGTACTGGTTCTATTGGTTATCGCTGTTGGAACTTACATGTATATGCAAAAAGACAAAGCTGTTTCTGAAGGTGAACCGGTGTCTGCAACTGTTGTGGAATTCGAAGCCGGGTTTGAATAATATATTTGACAGATGACTATATTTTTTTAAAATATATATGTAATTTGAAGGACAGAAAATAATCAATCGGCTTGCTGCGGACTTTGCTGAAAATGCTTAGTACTTATGGATGAAATACATTCACTGATTTTACATCAATGAACGCGTCGTCATCCCAGACTACAACTAAAAACACCACTCAATCTCGGGTAGTGTTTTTAGTTGACACTCATCGCAGATTTGATATCATGTACACATAGCAAGTCAGACCCCTGAAGGAGATCTATCTGGACGATAGTTCACACGTTCCTCGGGGGCTTTGCTTTTTATAAGACTATGTGATTGATTTGATGTTTTAATTTTTCAAAATATTGTGACATACCATGCTCATAATAAGAAAATATGGCCCAACAGTAAAAATCTGCTATTTGCAAAGATTTCTCACTTGGCGGCGTTGAAAATGAAAAATTGATTCTATCGGCATTGAAAATGCTCGTAATTTTTTGGTTATATGACTTTCTTGTATCTTTTTTGGCAATAACGACATTACAGGCTCTTTTATCTGCAAGATGCTGAGCTATTTTTCTCAATGCAAAAACATATAGATCGTCATAACGTACCATTTTCTTATCAAGAACAATGCTTATGCAGTTAATTTCCTCTACCGATAGTTTGGCAATTAATTTGTTTTTAACGGATACACTTTCTTGGTTTGCATGGAGCATATTTAACTTTTTCTTATCCAAATTATATCTGTGTATGTTTTTGGCAATACGTCTCAATACAAAAGGGTCATCGACAATCACGGCTGTCAAAATAAAATATCTACTTGATTTCTTTGTATATCCAGTATCTCCACTTTCGTCTATATATGCATACATCAAAAAATTGTATCAATATGCACACAAAGTTCTGATAAAGAAAAACCGAAGATTTCCATAAGAAAAGATAAAGAAAAGCTAAAAATATTATCTTGACAACTTACTCCAAATAGATACAATAAAAATCAGATTTTGGGTCCTTTGATCATTCGGTTGGTCGTTGGACTGTGCGTGCCTTATCCCTTAAAGTAGTTCGTGTACCGAAACACTTGCGAAAGGTAGGGGCTCTTAGGAGCTAGGTAGTCGAGATTCGTTCTCCGGCCAAAATCTTAATCCATCAGGGCTCTTGCATAACGTTCGCAAGTAAGCTCTGGTGGTATTTTTTTGCAATTTTTCCAAAAATATGTCAAAATAAGCCGATGCAAGAAAATACAAACTCAAATGATATACGAAATATAGCGATCATCGCTCACGTGGACCACGGTAAGACAACTCTCGTTGATGCCATGCTTCATTATACTGGTGCTATCAAAGCTGATGCAGGATCTATGGACTCAAACTCTATCGAGCAAGAAAGAGGTATCACGATCTATGCGAAAAACGCATCTTTGACATATAAAGGACATAAGATCAACATAGTGGACACACCAGGTCATGCCGACTTCGGTTCAGAAGTGGAACGTGTTCTTCGTTCTATTGACACAGTGCTTTTGTTGGTGGATGCCCAAGAAGGTCCTATGCCACAAACAAGATTCGTATTAAAGAAATCTTTGGAGCTTGGATTGAGTCCTATTATTATAATGAACAAGTTGGACAAGCCTGCCGCTGATCCTCATAAGGTACATGACGAGATTTTGGAATTATTTATCGAGCTTGGAGCGAACGATGCTCAGCTAGATTTTCCAGTAGTATATGCTATAGGTCGAGATGCAGTTGCTAAAAAAGAATTAACAGACGAGTTTGTTAATCTTGACCCTCTTTTCGAAGAAATACTTTCACATGTTGAGGCTGCAAAACCTTCAAGAGAAGATGAGATATTTGTTGCGCAACCTTTCAACCTTGCATATGACAACTTCCTTGGACGTATGGCACTGTGCCGCGTATGGAATGGTTCAATGGAGATCAATAAGACTGTACATATATTAAATGCTGACAAGGCTCCAAGAACAGGAAAGATAATAAAAATCTATTCATTCGTAGGTCAGTCAAAAATTGAAGTGGAGAAAGCATCTGTAGGGGATATTGTCATGGTTGCAGGTCTTACTGATATCTATATTGGAGAAACTATTACTTCCGATCCGACCATTGAACCTTTGAAAACTATCGGTATCGATGAACCTACTATTGCGCTTAACTTTTTGGTTAACAATTCACCTTTTGCAGGAAAAGATGGGAAATATGTTACATCACGTCAGATTAGAGACAGACTTGAAAAAGAACTTGAGGTAAACGTTGGATTGAAAGTTGATTTTGATAATGCGACAGGTGACACGTTTAAAGTGTATGGTCGTGGTGAGCTACACATCGCTGTTCTTCTTGAACAAATGCGTAGAGAAGGTTTTGAAGTTCAAGTTTCAAACCCAGAGGTTATTACAAAGATGGTGGACAACAGGTTGAATGAGCCTTTTGAGGAAGTTGTGATCGACGTGCCTCAAGAGTTTTCAGGTGCTGTGATCGAAAAACTAGGAAAGAGAAAAGGTATTATGACACAGATGAGTGAGAGAAACGGTATCTCAAGACTTGTGTTTGAGATGCCTACAAGAGGTTTGCTTGGTTATAGAGGGCAGTTTACTATTGATACAAAAGGAGAAGGTATCTTGTCCTCTCGTTTTATTGAGTTTAGACAACATGTTGGTGTTATCGAGAAAAGAGAAGTTGGTTCTATGGTTTCTATGGAAAATGGAAAGGCACTTACTTTTGCGCTTGGAAACCTACAAACTCGTGGAGTACTGTACATCATCGCACAAACTGAAGTCTATGCCGGTATGGTTGTAGGTAATACATCAAAAGGAGAGGAGATGGAGGTTAATCCAACTAAGGCAAAGCAGTTAACGAACATGCGTGCATCCGGAACTGATGATATGATTGTGTTGGTACCACCTTACACTATTTCTATAGAAAGAGGACTAGAAATTATGCAAGATGATGAATATTTAGAAATCACTCCAAACAATGTAAGACTACGAAAGAAATATTTGACTAAGACTGATAGAGAGATGGCGAAGAAGAAGGCACAGTAAGAAGTTATAAATAGAAAAAACATTTACACAGGTAAGTGTTTTTTAAATATAATAGAAAAAATCGCGAACCTTGTGATTAGGTCCGCGATTGTGGTGGGATTTATGGTTTACATTCCCGGTGAATGAAGTGCATTAACTGAGTCAGTTGGGTCAAGTTGCATTCATCCCGACACCCATAGGGTGCTTTTGTGTTTCTAAGCTCTTGAATATAACGTTTTGGTACCCATAACTGAGTAAAACCATTTGTAAATTAATCAGATCTGGATCGTCCGGAGACTTGTTTTCAGGATTCCACTGACTGCATTTAAGTGCGTTTGTAATATTCGCGATAAAAATAGGTATATTTACCTCTACATCATATCTTTTACAGAATGAAACTTGTAACTCTGAGTTGATGTCAAAATTCACTAATTTGAATGATTCTTTTTTTATTATTTTAAGGTCATGACGCAGTGTACTGTTGACTATAAGGAGTATAATAATAATTATGCCAAGAATTAAGCTAAGATTATTTCCGATAAAATTAAGAAGTGTTTGCAAGGTGCTCATGTGTTTGATTTGGTTGTGAAGTGATACAAGAGACTATCTCTTATATTTGTATAATATAACATATTATACTATAAAAAGCAAGTTATTTAATCGCACGAAAATTCCTCTTGCGTAAGCTCGGGGTTGTTGACTTTTTTAAAACATAAAATAAAAATACTCAATTAAGAGTATTTTTATCCCTGCGACTGGCGTCAGCTTGTGAAGATAAGAGTTTTTAAGAACTCGGCGGTCTAACGGACCTTTTTCTCTTCGGCTTGTTACATATGTATTATGCTTATAAGAAAAAGTAAGTCAAATAACTTCAAAAATTCAAGATTTTATCATTTCGCCTGTTGAAGGTGTAAAAACCAATATTCAAATAACCTAAAAACCATGTTATACTGCAATTAATTATGCAAAAAATAATGACTATTTTCAACAAATTAAAAGCAAGTCCTGCCCACATATGGACCAACAAAAGTAAAAAAATAGTCTGGATTTCAGCAATCATAACCATAATTGCTCTGCTCATAAGCCTTTTTGGAGGAAATAAGTCAACTGACGTGTCAATATACAAAGTCGAAGCTAAGGAGTTTGTGCAAAATGTATCTCTTACTGGTAAGGTGATTGCAGCCAAAAACGTTGAAATGGGGTTTGAAACTTCAGGGCGTGTTGCTCGTGTTAGTTTTAAAGTAGGAGATCGTGTTAAAAAAGGACAAGTTATTGCATCACTTCAAAATGGGGATGCTGTTTCAAATGTTCAGAAAAATTATGCAAAATTACGTGAGGTACAAAGTGGGTCACGAAGCGAGGAAGTATCTATTGCTGAAGGTGATTTGATAGGGGCTAAAAACGATTTTGAATTGTCATCTCAAGCCCTCGAGACAGAATTGCAAAATATTTACAATAAGGCCGATGAATCGATTCGTTTTAAAATAGATAATTCTTTTGAAAATCCTCGAAGTGTAAACCCACAATTTAAATATTCTATTGATCAGAATTATAATTTAAAAAAACAATTGGGTGAGACGAGGTTGAAAATAACAGAGATGTTGCAAAAATGGAATGGAAATTATGATATTAACAATATCGATCAGATAAAATCCTACATCTCTGAAGTCCAATACTTTATCAATAATGTTAACACAGCGATTTCAATCGTTGCTGAAAAATCTAATTCAACAGATTTAAACTACACAATAGTTCAATCACAAAAGGATGACATTGTGGCTGCTCGAACAAATTTTACAGTTGCAATAAACACACTCAATAAAGCTCAAATTACATACAAGAATAGTATCACTGCATTGAATCGAGCTCAAAATAATCTGATTTTAAAAAATAGTGGTGGTACACAAAATGAAATAGCTGTTCAATTGGCTGATTTAACAAGTGCTCAAGCTTTCGTTCAGAAAACTATAATAACAGCTCCTTTTGCAGGAATCATAACCAAAGTCGATGTTAAAGAAGGGGAGATATCATCACCAAACACTCCTGTTATTAGTTTGTTGAACGATGGAGAATATCAAATAGAAACATTTGTGTCAGAAAATGATATTGCTAAACTTAAAGTAGAACAGAAAACAAAAATAACTCTTGATGCATACGGACGAGATGTTTTTTTTGAAGGAACAATTATTTCTATTGATCCGGCTGAAACGATCAAAGATGGTGTATCAACATATAGAACAAAGATACAGTTTATAGGAAAAGATGAAAGAGTTAAAAGTGGCATGACTGCAAATATAGATATAGAAACAGATAGAAGAGTAGGTGTTTTGTCTATTCCACAAGCTTCTATTGTGTTGGAAAAAGGTGTGAAAAAAGTATATGTCCTTACGGATGATTATTGCGTGTCTAATAACTCATGTTATAAAAATTTTAAAAAAATGAAAGACGTAGAAATTGTTGACATAAAAACTGGTGAGATAAATAATAACGGTGATATTGAGATAATATCAGGACTACAAAATAATCAAATAATTATATATGGAAAGAAATAAAAAAATCCACAATATAAAAATAGGATTTTTTTTAGCATATAGACAGCTGAAACATGCCAGTATTTGGACTACAGGACTGATCGTTGTGGTGATGATGCTCACTTTTCTTAATCTAGTTGTTGTAAATGGTATACTTGTTGGTTTAATACAAAGCTCTATACAGGCAAGTGAAGAAAGGTATACAGGTAATGTTATTATTTCAACATTGAGACAGAAATCTATAATAGAAAATAGTGATGAAATAGAAAAGGTTTTATCAAATCTACCGAATGTTACTGATGTTGTGCCAAGAGTTCTTGCAGGTGGAAGTGTGGAATCTGACTATAGGAGATTGCTAAAAGAAGGTGAAACTCCAAATAAGGCTCAAACAAGTATTTCAGGTATTGTACCTTCGCAAGAAGATAAAGCGACAGGTTTATCAAAATATATCATAGACGGATCGTATCTTGATGATAATGATAAAGATGGAGTTCTTATCGGTGCTTTTTTGGTAAACGAGCTTACGCCAGTAGATGCTGTTGGTTTTACACAGCTTCGCAACGTACGTGTTGGTGATATGGTTCGCATTACTGTGAACGGAAATAGTAGAGAGGTTTATATACGTGGATTTTTAAAATCAAAAATAAATGAAATCGATGCTCGCGTAATAATGATACAATCAGAACTTCGTAAACTTGTTGGACGGAGTGATACAAATGTATCTGAGATATCTGTAAAATTAAAAGCAGGCTCAACTGAGTTGGACGGTTTAAGAATAAAAGAGATATTATCAGCTAACGGTTATGATTTTGATGCCAAGGTGCAAACTGCCTCTGAAGCTCAGCCAAAGTTTTTGAAAGACATGAAAAATTTGTTTGGACTCCTTGGAACACTTATGGGTAGTATCGGTTTGGTCGTTGCATCTATTACTGTATTCATCGTTATCTTTGTAAACACATTAACGAGACGTAAATTTATTGGAATATTAAAAGGAATTGGTATATCTTCAAAATCTATAGAATATTCATATGTTATGCAATCAGCTTTTTATGCTGTTGTTGGTGCTGTCTTAGGGATGCTTATTTTGTATGGTTTTCTTGTTCCTTTTATAGATGCTCATCCTATAGATTTTCCATTTTCTGACGGAATACTTTATGCGCCAATCGGAGGGACTTTGTGGAGAGTGTTGGCATTATTCGTTACGACAGTGGTTGCAGGATATATTCCTGCTCGCATGATCGTGAAAAAAAATACATTAGATTCAATACTTGGACGATAAAACAAGATAAATTTTTAAAATAAAAAATATGAAAGATTTAATAATAAAAACAACTGGCCTGACAAAAACTTTTATAGACGGCGACAAAGAAACGACCGTTTTGAAAGGTGTTGATATAGAAATAAAGAGAGGTGAATTTGTAGCCATCATAGGGCGATCTGGCGCAGGTAAGTCAACCTTGCTGTATCAGATAAGCTTATTGGATACTCCGACAAAAGGCGATATTTTGATCAATGGTATAAATATTAATAATCTCACAGAAGATGAAAGAATTAATTTTAGATTAAACAATCTCGGATACGTTTTTCAGGATTATGCGCTGCTTCCGGATTTAACTTCACAGGAAAATGTAGCACTGCCTCTTTTGATGCAAGGGTATAGCAAGGAAGATGCATACAAAAGAGCTGTTGAGGTGCTCGACCAGGTAGGTCTTCAAGGGAAATATGGAAACATCCCAGCCAAGTTATCAGGAGGGCAACAGCAAAGAGTCTCAATCGCCCGAGCTTTAGCGCATAGTCCATCAATACTTTTTGCTGATGAGCCCACTGCTAACCTGGACATGGAATCATCTCTTCTGGTTTTAAAAATTTTTAAAGAAATACATACAAAGGGTCAAACTATTGTCATGGTGACTCATGAGGAAGAGTATGCAAAAACTGCAGATAGGATTATTGAAATGAGAGATGGGGTTATAGAATAAGAAAAAATACCCAGACCATTTTCAGGTCTGGGTATAGGGGTAACAGAGAGGTAATCAGTCTGGATATCTTAACAGGCAGATTATCTTAGGACCACCTGGTCTTCTGATATAAGTGCTATGGTACACATGGTATTTCCACTGTTTGCTGTCTTGATCCTGTTCCATGATTATATAATGTCTACTTCGAATACTATCCTTGCCATTGCTTTCTTCGTGAATGAACGGGTTTAGGGAAAAGAAGAATTTTTCCCCTGAGAACCTATTCAAATCGATCTGCTTCTCTTGAAGCCATTTCCATATCATATAAAAATCTGTAACAGTTAGTCGGATATAGGAGGATGGGCTTTTGCGAATCTCTTCTTCTGTCACCAATATAAGATCACTAATGCTCCCATTGCTTACGGTTCGCTGGTGTTGATGGTATGACCTGGCAAATTTCCATTGAATGCAAGGAGAGTTTATCATCATCAGAATCTTGCCTCGAGAAACTGCGCTTCGAGGGTAGCGCCTTCTTTTTCCTGGTGCTTTCTTTTTTGAGCTCATAGATGGGTCCTTTCTATCTATAGACTAGCAATATTTGTATAATTCTGTCAAATCTTACTCTAGCTAAAACATTCGAAATAATGTATTATCAACACAATGCAAATTAGAAACTTTAGTATTATTGCCCATATAGATCATGGTAAATCAACCTTAGCCGACCGTATGCTCGAGCTGACTCAGACAGTTGAAAAAAGAAAAATGACCAACCAAGTTCTTGACGACATGGAGCTCGAAAAGGAAAAAGGTATCACCATAAAAATGCGCCCGGTTCGTATGGAACACAAAGGCTATACTTTTAACCTCATTGACACGCCAGGTCATATTGATTTTTCTTATGAAGTATCCCGTGCCCTTCGTGCCGTTGAAGGTTGTCTACTGTTGGTTGATGCAACTCAAGGTGTGCAAGCTCAAACATTAACAACTTTGAACTCAGCTAAAGATGCAGGTCTTGTTATTATTCCAGTGTTGTCAAAAGTTGATTCCCCGATTGCTCGCATAGCGGAAATAAAAAAAGAAGTATCAATTCTTTTGCAGTGCGATGAAGATGATATTTTGGAAACTTCAGGTAAAACAGGACAAGGTGTTGACCGATTGTTGGAAGAAATTATTGCAAAAATTCCTGCACCTGTTTCAGAATTTGAAGGCAAAGAACCAAGAGC
>JAYSOO010000036.1:0-4798 GCA_043722755.1 Candidatus Parcubacteria bacterium | reverse complement strand
TTAAAAAAATCTTCTCTTCTCGTTCTGAAATTATTTTATATTTTGCTCTCCCAAATCTATTATCCTTTGTGATCCAATTCTCTAGAACTTTTGGAATTTTAGTTAAATCGGCAACTCGATCAATAAGTTCCGATCGTTCTTCACTATCACTAAATTTCTCCGTAACAGTGCGATGTTTCTTAAGTTCTGGCTTATTAAAACCTTGAATACTTACATCTACCCAGTCTGCCAACTCCTTGGGAAGCTTTGGCATTTTTTCTATCTCATAGCGCTGAATAGACATCAACAAATCTTCATCTGCGTCCGCACCTTTTCTTGTCCGTAAAAAGATCTTATCGAGGTCAGGTATAAAGTCTGTGCTTTCGATATCAAAGAAGTCTTCATCAGCAGACAACTTCTTTATATTGCCTCGAATATTTACATTCAACAATGAAAGTTCCTCCAGGTACTGAAAGAGCTTTATTCCATTCTTTATCCCATGTGTCATTGGATCAATTATTTCTTTATACATACATGGAATTTATAGTAGCATTATTAAGTAATCTTATATAGATCGTAGACCTAGTATTCTACTTCAAAATTTAGGGTTGAGAATGAAACATGACCCAATGCATTACTGTATCCCAAAGATTGAGCACTTGCCGAACCTCGCCATATATTCAAATAATCTTTAGGTGTACCATCCTCATTCAAAGAAATGGTTACTTTCATTTTTTTATCTTTATCCATAATTCTTCCCGGATGACTTAATTTACCTTTCGATTCAAGTTCCACCACCTCTGTAAGTAATGGTGTTGCAAAAACTATATTTCTTCCCTCTGATGTATGTACCGTAATTAAAAATGACCCTTTCCACATACTCCATTCAATAGCTTGGATCTTAGATTCTTTTAGTAAATATTTAATATTATCATTTGCCTTATATAGATAGTCTATTCCACAAATATTTTGAGAAATTAAACCTCTATTTCTATGAAAATATGCATTGCTGGACTTACCTATAGGCATCATATCAATGATATATTTTTGAGTAACAGAATCTCCCCAACTTCCATATTTATCATGCTTAATTTTATCAATTTCATCAAATTTACCTCCCTTTTCTAATCAATTAGTAATTGTACTAATATTAAGTTCAATTGTTATTTCTACCATCCTCCTATCTTTTTTAGTATTAAACATATTAAATATTATAGCAAAAAAGTTTATCTTTATTGAGTATCATTTTCTTTCTTTGGAAGTTCTGCAAATTTAGCAGACATAGTGGGATTACTTTGAGTTAATTTTTTTATTGTAAGATCTTCTGTTTTATTATTAGCTAAACGAAGATTATTTTCAGATGACAAAAGAGCATCTTTGGTCTTCTGAAGGTGATCAATTGTTTTATCTATCTCTTCGATTGCTGTCTTAAATTTACGACTCGCCAGATCGTAATTTTTTGCAAAACCTTCTTTAAACTTATTCACATTATCTTCAAAATTTGTAATATCAATATTTTGATTTCTCACTAAAGCAAGCTCGGCTTTATACTTAAGTGAGTTCATTGATGCATTCCGCAGTAAAGTTATCATTGGTATGAAAAATTGTGGACGGACTATATACATTTTTGTATATTTATGGGAAACATCAACGATACCAGTATTATATAGATCATTATCCACCTCCAGAAGAGTGACAAGAACAGCATATTCACATTTTTTCTCAGTACGGTCTTTATCAAGCTCACGCAAAAAATCCTCATTCTTTTTCTTCGTCGCCGTCTCATCGCCTTCGTTCTTCATTTCGAACATGATAGAAATAACCTCATTTCCTTCTTGATCTGTTTCTCGGTAAATATAATCACCCTTACTACCAGTTTTAGAATCATTATCCTTTTCAAAATATGCGTTTTGAAAACCTGTGCTACGGAGCTTATTAAACTCAGTCTCACAGTGTTGCTCCAGTGTCTCTCCGATCATTTTTGTCGAGAGCCTGATCTTCATATCTTTACGAAGGACAATTTCTTCATCTTTCATCTTTATGATATCGTCTTTAGTTTTCAATTCTGTTGCAAATTTTTCTTTTAATGAAGTCTCGAGTAATTGCTTTTCAACATCTTTATTTTTAAGATTCCCTGCAAGTTCATCTCGCTCTTTTTCAATTTTATTTACAGCTTCAGTTACAGCAAGTTTTTTCTCGAGTTCTGCATTATTGATTTTAGATTTTATTTCTGCAATTTCAGTATCCTTCTTTACGAGATCTTTTTGCAGAATATTTGTAATATTTGCCTCGGCAAGCTTAATCGAATTTTCTTTGTCTTTTTTAAGCATTTCCTCACGATCATGCAGTTCTTTTTCAAATTCATGATCTCGAACCTGCTTTAGAATATCGGCAAATCCAGTTTCATCAACCTTGAAAGCTTTTTTGCAATGTGGACAGATAATTTCATTCATTAAAATAGTGTAGCATAACTGGTCTTATTTTGATTTATTTAACCCTTCTCGTGCTAGCACGACATGGTGACCCTACAGAGAATCGAACTCTGATTTGAGCATTGAGAACGCTCCGTCCTAACCGTTAGACGATAGGGCCATTGCTTATGAATATACCACAACTTCCCCAACAAAAAAAGTGTGCCGGCTGAAGCCGACACACTCGAGAACAAACTATTTCCATACCTCAAAAAGGCAATAATAATGGATTATCAACCCAATAAACAAAATTATACCCAAAAACACAAAAGACTCCATGAAATATTTTTTGAAATAACGCCCAGAAATGGATACATAAGTTGACAGCGCTAAATAAGCAGTCACTTGATTAGCTCTTTCAAGATAAAGATTGACCACAAAATAATATGTGACAAAACCCACCACTAAAATCAACAGCTTAAATGTTCGATCGAGGGCATTATTTTTAATCTTGAAATGAATGCCGAGCATCATCAGAAGTCCAAACAAAAAAATTTGAATCAGGATACTCTTCTCAGAATAAACAATAGGATTAACCGTAAGGGATAGGAATGTGTGCATGATTTTAAAGTGTTACAATCGCAACATTATCATAGCTTAAAACAATCTGTCAACTATTATAGTGCCAAGAAAAAAAGCGCGTCGGGTATAAAGCGACGCGCTTCGAGATCAATAATTGACTGCAGTCTTCAGGCAATCCCGAAAAGCATCAACTGCTGTCAAGATTTCATCAAGATTAAAAAGCTTGGGATCAAGTTTACATTCAAAATATTTTGCTGCACCGTGGTATGGAGTGTTCACGAACTCATCTGGCAGCTCAACAGGCATTGCAATTACCGTTCCGGCCGCAACCAGATCTATTGGATACGGATCGAAAATAGTTTTACCTGAAGGACTCAAAAGCCAACTATGAGCACAATATGAGGTGTGACACATCCCAGGTCTTTTTTTTGCAGGCCAGCCGCTATAGTATCTGCCTTCAACAACCCGAAGCTCGGGAATATGATCTACGACAAGCCTAGTTGCCACATGGCAGTTGAAAAATAGTTTTGGAAGAATAAGTCCTTTATTTTCGGCACTGCTCATTATATGTAGCATTTCATCAAAGATGCCTTGTATCCCGCCGACAAAGCCAATTTCACCTTCGGGGATATATTGAAGAGAAATATTATAAAAGTGCATGTGCATATAATAAATCATTATATTGTATCTGTCAACTTCTCCATCCTTCTTCTTTCTACTTATAAAAAATCTTATCCCAGAATCTCACATCAACATATTGCAACGCCTTCCAATCCCCTTTGTATTCGCTGGCAAACAAGGCCATATTTCTCATAGTCGTCGACGCATTATTCAGCGCCTTTATATAAAATCCATATTCGGTATACATTTCCAAATCCTCATTTTCCATCGAAACTTTCATAACTTTATTTTGAGTCAAGAAAGTTACAAATTTCTTGTCAATGCATGTGTCAACACATCGCGCCTTGTCATAAAAATTCAAAGGAGTGCTTGATGCGATTTCCCATCGAGTAAACACAGCACCTGTAAATGAAAAACTTTTCTTAAACAAGATCCCTTCATCATCAAAAAAATAACAATTTTCATCACACCACACTCCCATCGCCATTCTATCTTTTATCGTTATGATGATGTCCTTATCTTTAGTCTTGCTGATGTCTACCTCTTCAATTGAAGGATATGTTCCTAGTATGTGTTTTTTGACCTGATTTTCAGATAAAAACAATATGTGATTATTTGGAATGATAAAAAGTTTTTTCTTATTTGAAATGTTATATATATCAGTCTTCAAGGCTTCTACGTCAGTATGCTTGGCATTTACAATTTCTATTGTATTAATTTTCCAAATGTTCCCATAGACAAACCAATACAAAAAAACAAACAGACCCATCAACGCAATTATTGATAGGATTCTCTGTAAACCGTTTTTCTTTTTATTTGATGATTTCAATGCCATTCATAAAAGGAACAAGAACTTTAGGCACGACAATTGAACCATCTTCTTGTTGATTATTTTCTAATATTGAAACGAGGATGCGAGGTGTTGCAATGGCTGTATTATTCAATGAGTGAACAAATCTTAATTTCCCTTCCGTATCTTTGTATCGTATATTTAACCTTCTTGTTTGAAAATCATGAAAATACGAAGCAGAGTGAGTTTCTCTATACGTATCTTGACTTGGTACCCAAGCTTCGATATCGTATTTTTTTACATGTCCCAAACCGATGTCTGCAGTACACATAAGTATAACCCTGTGAGGAATTCCAAGCTCTTGCATCAGGTCTTCCGTATTTTTCAAAAGCTCTTCGTGAAAATCAACTGATAG
>JAYSOO010000035.1:0-4861 GCA_043722755.1 Candidatus Parcubacteria bacterium | reverse complement strand
ACCTTTTGCTTTTCCAATTCCAACCAAACACACCGAAATGAAATACAAGTATACTCTATTGCTTTTTAATGAAAAAGAATTAATGATTGCAACTCAAGAAATCGAACTACTCCATCAATTACAGAAAGATATGGAACTTACCGTTGATGGAGGTGGTGGTTTAGTAATCACCCTCACCATTGAGCGAATTAACCTTTCTCTTGTTAATGGTGAGAGAGTTGCATGCTGCGGAATGATCTGTCAACTTACAAACGAAAAAGATGGCGAGCTTGCGGTATTTCCGTTTTCCGCCATGGTTTGCCCAATGATCAAGAATTCCCCCAAATGGAAACTTAGGCCATCAACAGGTGCCGACAGCCTTATGACATCACGTCGTATAATAATGAAGCCAGATGAAATCGAAAGATGGGAATAAAAAAATACCATCATATTAACAAACTTCCCGTAGCAGGTAAAGCTGACGGGATTTCATTTCACCAAAATATTCGAACATCCTCACTACAAGAGTACTTCTATTTTGATAAATCAAAATATGTCGCCCATGCGCGGAGCATGTGAAAATAACCCTAATAATATGGGTTATTTTTTGTTACCACAAATGAAGTTCGAACCTAATATACCCCACTTGCAATAATATTATCGCACTGCTATAATACATACATTAACACCACTAACCCTGTCTCCAAAAGAGGCAGGGTTAGTTTTTTATGATATAATTCTGATTATGAAAAATGAAAGGATTGCAATATACATAGATGGCGCAAATACATACAGAGCATTAAAATCAATCAATGCATTAGACGGTATTTCCAAGTTTAGTTATTCAGAATTTATTAATCACATCTCTGGAGATAGAAAATTAGTGTCAAAAAGATATTATATAGGAACAGTTAAGAACTATGATAAAACTGATAAGGGCGAGAAAATGGTAAAAAGTCAACAGAAATTTCTTGAAGGATTAAGAACTGATGGTTTTGAAATCAAACACGGTAAAATGATGTATGATTCAGGAAAAATAAGAGAAAAAGGTGTAGATGTAAAAATAGCTATTGATTTAGTTATCGGTGCAGCTGATGATTTATATGATACAGCTATAATAATTTCCTCTGATACAGATTTAATTCCAGCAATCAAATATGTTAAAAATGCTAAAAATAAAAAGGTTGAATATATAAGTTTTGGAGATAGATTATCTCTAGGTATGATAAAAGAATGTTCAACAACAAGAACTTTTTCTGAGATGGATATAGATAAATTTAAAGTTTCAAGTAAGTAATAAATTCCGAACATCCTCACTACAAGAGTACTTCTATTTTGATAAATCAAAATATGTCGCCCACGCGCGGAGCATGTGAAAATAACCCTAATCATATTGGTTATTTTTCGTTACCTTATGACTAGTTCGAACCTAAACTATTCTTCTATATTTTTTATTCACTAAATATATTTATGTATTCATTGTAAATATATGATTGACCATATTTTTTATCCACATCTTTTTGAGAAAGTATACCCATCTCGATAAACCTGTCGATAACCGTTTGTGCTCCCGCTCTGGTAAAGCCTGTCCATTTCTGTACTGTGGATACTGTAATGATAGGTTGCTCATATAATTTAGGTAGCACAAGCGCAGCGCTTTCAGAAGCTCTTTTTCCTAACTTTTGAATTTTCAAAATATCTTTTTCTCTGAGGGTTGTAATTTTTTGAACAATTTCAATCGCCTCATTAGCGATCTCAATAATTCCATCAATAAAAAATTCAACCCACTCTAAGACATTTGATTCATCCACATGATAACCATTTAGTTTTTGATAATATAAATCTTGATGCTTTTTAAAGTATGAGGATAGGAACAATACAGGCTTTTCTAACAAGCCAACTTTCCATAAGTAAAATGTGATTAGCATTCTACCTGTTCTACCATTACCGTCAGTAAATGGATGTATGGTTTCGAATTGGGCATGTATTAATGCCGCTTTTATAACATCTAGAACACTTTCATCTTTATGAATAAAATTTTCCAAATCAGACAAGGATCTATTCATTTCAATTACTGGTGGAGGTACAAATTTAGCATTGCTTAATGTAGTTCCTCCAATCCAATTTTGAGTTCTACGAAACTCTCCTGGATATGCATGATGCGTGGTGCGCACACCTTTCATTAATTTTTCATGAAGTTCACAGATGAATCTTAGACTTATAGGAAAATTCTCTTCTCCAACCCTCTTCATTCCGTGATTTAATGCCTTTATGTAATGCAAAATATCATCCACATCTTGAGGTATGTTATTACCAGTTTGAACCTCAGCCTCAATAGCATCTACCATTGTTGCAACAGTTCCCTCAATCTGACTTGATGAAGCGGCATCTTTTCTAAGATACATTAACAAGAAAAAATCAGCGTCCGGTAACAGCTTTGTAATACCGTCCAACTTTCCTAACAATCTTGCAGCCTCACTGGCTTTTTTAATAATTTTTGTATCACAAATAAAGCCTTCTTTTGGTGGAAAAGGATGTGGTATAAATGCATTATAACCTTCTTTTTGTTGCTTATTTTCACCTATTTTTATTGGATTCATATGTTTGTTTACATCTTTATTCTAATATATACAAAGTATACCTGTTTGTATATATTTAGTCAAACATGTATACAAAGCTAGTGTGGGGATAAAGTTCAGATAAGCGAGTGGTTTCTTGCGATAATTATATTCCAAACATCGTCACTACAAGAGTACTTCTATTTTGATAAATCAAAATATGTCGCCCATGCGCGGAGCATGTGAAAATCCTACTTTCCAATCAACATAACAACCAGACCAACAATCTGCTCTTTATCTTTAGGATCACTCTCAGCAACCAACAGTGTCAACGCAGTCAATGCCTCTGGTGTTATACGACTCGTATTCAAGATCTTGGCCTTTCTTAAAAACCATATAAATGAAAATGCCCCACTTCTTTTATTTCCATCAGAGAATGGATGATTTTTTACAATAAAGTACAAAAGATGTGCAGCTTTTTTTTCCACACTATCATAGACACTTTTTCCACCAAAAGATTGAAATACGTTTCCGACAATTCCTTCTATACTTTTAGACTGTCTTTCATTGGCAAATAGATCTGTGGCTTCGCCTTTTTTAAGTAGTTCTTCTTTTAATTCTACTATCGCTTTGGATAATTTTTCCCCGCTTAGCTTAACCTGTTTTTTAGTTACACTTTTTTAGTAAATTCAGACTTATCATAGGCATCAAGATAAAACCATGTATTGGCAAAAAGTTTTACAAGTTCCAAGGTATCTTGATTTGTAATAGTATTATCAGCTGGCAATAATTTCTTTACGTTTTCTACAGCAGTCAAAAACGCATCGTAATTTTTGCTGATACGGTTTGGGTTTATGGTGTATCCATCCAGAACATGTGACTTCAAGATTTTTGTGGCCCATTGGCGGAATTTTGTGGCCTGCTTTGAGTTAACACGATAGCCAACAGAAATAATAACATCCAGATTAAAATACTCAACTTGGTATGTTTTACCGTCACTGGCAGTTGTTGCAAAAAATGCAACAACTGATTTCTTAGATAACTAACCTGTAGCAAAAATATCCTTAATGTGTCTAGATACTACAGACTTATCCCGCCCAAACACTTCAGCTATTTGATTCAGGTTTGCCCATAACGTTTCCTTATCAGGATCAATACGAAAATCAATATTCCCTTTCGAGTCTTTATAGATGGCGATTTCTTTATTCTTTTTTATAGCTTTATTTTTAATCATCATTTAATTATATCATTGAGGTCAAGTTTGATATTAAAGGTTAAGATTTTGACTATCTATAAAAGCATAATTATTAGAGTGTTTCTTCATTATATAAATGAACTTGTCTACAAAGCTTTTATAATTACTTTATAATGTTTTTTTGATATATTTATTTCCATATTATTTTTCATTACTATGCATTAATTTTAACAAAAAAATCGTATCCCCTTTCAACTTCACTTTGGCAGAATCTTTTTGTGCATCAGACAATAGCTCACCCAAACCATCCAATATATGTTTATTGTCCATAGACCACAACTGATCTATAGCTTTCTCTAAAGCTTCTTTAAAAGACAAACCTGACCTTTCCTCAACTATCTTTTTATTTATTGGCCAATTATTTTTTGCAAAATACTGCACATCGAAAATATCACGACTAGTCTTTCCCACTCTTTCCATCATAGCCATGAGCTTGTGAGCAAACATATCTTCCTGAACCATAACAAGCATGGAAATGCCTAGCAAAGTTTTCACTTCGTATTTCGATCCAAACTGACGAAGGTTTACTTCAACTTTTATATTCTGTGTTTTTTTATCATATGAAATAACATTTTTCAGATTATTTTTTTGTATATATGAATCTGTTATCTTTCCATATTGCTCTATAATCTCATTTATCTTTTCAAATACTTCCTTTTCTTTTGTATCGTCTAGCAAATCCAGATCAATGTCTACCGAATTTCTCGGCAAATCATAAAACATCATAGCAGCGGTACCCCCCTTAAAACCAAGATATGGTGCTATTGAACTATCAGAATAAATATCTTTTAAGATCTGTAGTAATATATTTTTATGTTTTGAATAGTCTAATGTCATGTTATTTAAAATATTGCTTAACTTTTTTTTCTAATCTTTTGTTGTGATAAATAGGTAAAATCTCAAATATTTTATCTTTATTCAAATTTTCTAAATTATCAAAATGATAATCTTTACTTACATACAATCTATCTAAAAATGCACGTTCAGGGGTAGCAATCGCATAACCGTCTTTATGTTCAATACCAATAGTGTTGCTTAACACATAATCTTTCATGTGAACAAAAATAAT
>JAYSOO010000034.1:0-1981 GCA_043722755.1 Candidatus Parcubacteria bacterium | reverse complement strand
ATCTCATAGATGAGGCTGCTTCCACTTTAAAAATTTCTCTTGAAAATAAGCCTCAAGCTATTGAGGAGGCTCATCGAAAGATTCTTCGTCTCGAAATCGAAAAACAAGCCTTATCAAAAGATCCTGAAAACAAAGATATTAAAAATCGCATAAAAAATATAGAAAATAATATACATGAAATCAAAGACAGTATTTCAGACATAGAAGGAAAGTGGAATGTTGAAAAAGAATTGATTTCAGGTATCAAGGATCTAAAGAAAAATATAGAAACCTTGACTCAGGAATCAAGTAAGGCGGAAGCCAAAGCCGATCTTGTTAAGGCTGCTGAAATCAGATATGGAAAGCTGCCGATCCTGCAGGCAGATTTGGAAACTAAAATTAAAAAATTGCGCAAGCTAGATGTAACAAAAAGAATCCTTAAAGAGGAGATTGTTGAGGCTGATATTGCACAAGTTGTGTCTTCCTGGACGGGTATACCTGTGTCTCGAATGATGGAAGAAGAAATGAAAAAGCTTTCTCGCATGGAGGAGGTTTTGAAGGCTGAGGTTATAGGGCAAGATGATGCAGTTAAGAAAATAGCAGACACTATAAAAAGATCTCGCGCCGGCATACATGATCCGTCACGTCCACTGGGTTCATTTATATTTTTAGGTCCTACAGGGGTAGGAAAGACAGAGCTGACAAAGTCACTGGCCAAATTTATGTTCAATGATGACAAGGCTTTGATTCGTGTAGATATGTCTGAATACTCTGAAAAACATACTGTATCAAAGATTATTGGAGCACCGCCAGGTTACGTAGGTCATGAAGATAATGGAACTCTAATTGACAAGGTTAAACACAGACCATATTCAGTTATATTATTCGATGAGATAGAAAAGGCACATCCGGAGATATTTAACATACTTCTTCAGGTTTTGGACAATGGTCACCTAACTGATTCCAAAGGCAGGACTGTAAACTTTAAGAATACTATTATTATCATGACATCAAACATCGGAGCTCAATTCATAGATAGGATGCAAAATATTGGATTTTCTTCATCAACCGATGACAGTGATATTTATGCTGGAGTAAAAGACAAAATCATGTCTTCTTTAAAAGATTACTTTAAGCCAGAGTTCTTGAATCGTCTCGACGAGATAGTTTTGTTCGATGTCTTATCACACGAATCAATTAGAAAAATCGTTAACATTGAGGTTAAGAAAGTTCAAGATAGACTTCTTGAAAAAGATATACATTTAGTTTTCAAAGATGCTGTGTACGATATGCTAGCCAAAGAAGGTTATAGTCCACAATACGGCGCTCGTCCACTTCGACGTTTGATACAAAATAAGGTATTGACACCACTTGCATCGATGATGATAGACAAGGGTCTTGTTGGGAATAGGCAGGTTGTTATAGACACAGACAAGGAAGGAGGATTTACTTTTGAAAGCAAGCCTCTACCTCATCCTGTGTCAGTTAAGATTAAGTCAAGAAACAAAGTTGAGAAAAAGTAAACCAAAGACTTTTAGCTGGTATATCATATAGACATGAATAAAATATCAGCCACAGAAGCAAAACAATCTCTGGGTATGTTGTTAGACACTGTCCAACATAGACCTATCGAGATACAGCACCAAGGAAGAGAGGTTGCTGTTATTTTATCGTTGAATGAATATATGTCTTTAAAAGGATAAAATATGAGTGACAATGAGGCTTCAAGCGCAAAATAATTTTTGAAGAAATGGAGTAAAAAAACAGCAGGTAATGATTTTGACACAAAGGTTAAAAATGAAATAAACCCAACACATAAAGATTATGATCCCAGATTAGATTACTTAGTAAGTAAGCACGTGTGCTAGCTATATGAAGTTTTTTGTAGATACAAATATATTTTTGGATATTATCCTAGACAGGAAACATGGTGAAAAAGCCACAGATTTTATTAACGACGTAGGGTGAGAGAAACAAAAGTAAAAAACTTTTGTTTCCGAAC
>JAYSOO010000033.1:0-1982 GCA_043722755.1 Candidatus Parcubacteria bacterium | reverse complement strand
CACCGAAGCCTTCGCTCGTGCCGCTTCGATCAAACGATTCATGGCTCAAAAAGCTTCAGGGCATTGCGCTGCAGGATATAAAGATAAATTTATATGCTGGTGATAAAAAGATGAGTGCCAAAAAAGGCAAAATATTGTTTACTCATTATGGTGTTTCCGGTCCGACTATTTTAAACATGAGCAAGGAGGTGAACGATTATTTAGAACAAAAGCAAAAAGTGTATTTAAGTATTGATTTGCTGCCTGCATATGACCATGGTTCACTGAACAAAACTCTGACTGATTTATTTCAAAATAACCCGAAAAAGAAAATTGTAAATATTTTGGGTGAGCTGATCAATAAAAATTTAATCTCGACTATCTTGCAAAATTCAAAAGTGGACGAAGGGCTGCTGGGTACTCAGGTGACAAAGGATCTAAGAATGATATTGATAGAAAATCTTAAAACTTTAAAAATAAATATTCATGGGCTTCTTGATGAAAGTGAGGCGGTGATTGCCGACGGCGGGGTGGATATAAAAGAGATAGATTTTAAGACAATGAAATCTAAGGTGATGAGTAATTTATATATTATCGGTGACCTGTTAAACATAGACAGGCCTTCAGGAGGGTATAGCTTGCAGCTTTGTTGGACAACAGGGTTTTTGGCTGGTCGGGGGTAAAATAAAAAAACCCGGAGTCCGTTGGTACGGTCCGGGTTGGATTGATTTTTATTTTATGAGAGGACTGCTATGCTGCAAGTCCTTTATCCAATTTTACAGCTAAAAAGAAGGAAACAGTATCCTTTAAACTTTCTGTAACGCCTGACGCTTGGGCTTGTGCGTGGCGTAACCCTCTCAATTCTTGTATTGCTTCCTCAGTGTCTTTTTCTTCAACAGTTATTTGTATTATTACTCCGTTTTTGGTTGTGCGAAAGTCTACTTTCATTGCTTATGGGGTTAAGGTTGAACCTATTGAAAATATCACATATATATTACATAGTAAAGGCTCTGAAAAGGTGTTAACATTATGTGCAACAACATGCTGAAAAAAATATTTAAATTTCTATTAAAAATTCTAATAATTTTTATAACCTTGACTGCTATCTTTTTCGTCTCCATACACATTTTTATACGGCCCTCAAACGGTAGGGATTGGAATAATGATCAGCAAGTTTTGCCTTCGGTTATCTTCAAAGATAATATTGTAGATATAAAAAATATTAGAGATTTTCGCTACACATCAACCACGGCATACGCGCCGCACTATTATGACAAAACTTATGACTTACATAAAATAAAAAAGGTTTGGTACATCGTTGAGCCATTTTCAGGCATTCCTGGATCCGCTCATACTTTCTTAAGCTTTGAATTCGAAGATAATATTTTTCTTTCGGTCTCAGTGGAAATCAGAAAACAAAAAGGTGAATCTTTTCATCCAGTAAAAGGCTTGCTGAATCAATATGAAATAATGTATGTTTTGGCCGATGAAAAGGATGTTATTGATTTGAGAATTAATCATAGAAAAGATCAGGTATTTTTATATCCAATGAAGGCAAGTCCTGAGAAAACTAGAGAATTGTTCGTATCTATCATTAACAGAACGAATAAACTGTACGATAAGCCCGAATTTTACAACACTTTATTTAACACCTGCACGACAAATATAGTGGATCATGTAAATTTGATAACCCCGAAAACTATACCAAGTATTGATTTAAGTATTCTCTTTCCTGAAAATTCAGATTGGCTGGCTTACGATCTTGGCTTGATAGATACGGATTTGCCAAAAGATCAAATAAGAGAGAAATTTAATATAAACAAGAAAGGAGAGATGTACGCAAGTGATAAGGATTTTTCGGTGAAGATTAGGGAATAATTACACAAAATAAAACCTCACTTAAGAGGTCATATTTGTACAAAAATTGTAATTTAGTCAAATTTCTTCCGATAGGCCATTTATATAATTCATAAGACTATGATTTGGTCGCCTCATTGAAATTA
>JAYSOO010000032.1:0-4919 GCA_043722755.1 Candidatus Parcubacteria bacterium | reverse complement strand
AAAAAAAGCATGTTTATTGTATAGTATACATTGCAATAATTGATATTTTGTGTATAATATCTTGATACATGGATAAAATTTTCATAAAAAGAAATATATATAGTAAAATTAAAGAAAATATCTTTCAAAATAAGGTTATTTTAATATATGGCGCAAGACAGATAGGTAAAACTACGCTTTTAAAGCATTTGAAAGAAGAATATGAAAATGTTCGTTTTTTAAATGGTGATGAGCCTAATGTTCAAGAAAATTTTTCTAGCAAAAATAATTCAATAGAATTAAAGCAATTTATAGGTGATACAAAACTTGTTTTTATAGATGAAGCTCAAAACATAGAGGGATGTGCAAAATCAATCAAATTAATCTATGATAATTACCCAGATATTCAAATAATTGCAACAGGTTCATCTGCTTTTGATTTGCAAAATATGATGCAGGAACCTTTGACGGGTAGAAACGTATCTATGTATATGAATCCTTTGATGGTTTCGGAATACAAAACTTTTCTAGAGCATGAAAGTGATATCTATATCTATACAGATGACATGTTGATCTGGGGCATGTATCCAGAGATGCGACTATTAAGTGGTATTTCTAGAGAAGAGAAACTTCTACAATTGACCAATGATTATTTATTTAAAGATGTATTAACATTAGACAATATTCGCAAGCCAGATTTAGTGCAAAAAATACTAAAGATATTGGCCGATCAGGTCGGATCTACTTTTTCAATAAATAGCATTGCCAATGATTTAAAAGTTTCTCGAAATACAATAGAAAAATATATAAAAGTATTGGAGCAAGCATATATAATTTTTAGACTTCCTGCGTATTCAGGCAAAGAGAGAATAAAAGCAAGGCTTTTAGACAAAATATATTTTTGGGATAATGGAATAAGAAATGGGGTATTGGGTAGGACTATTGACATGAGTATAAGGCAAGATAAGGGACAATTATTTGAAAATTTTATTATGTCTGAGTTTATGAAGAAAAAAGTATTATTTAAAAATTCAACACAGTATTTTTTTTGGAGATTAGATGATAATAAAGAGATAGACATAATAGAAGAAAATCCAGATGGGAGTATAAAAGGATATGAGTGTAAGTACAATGTTGAAAATATAAAATTACCAACAGGTTCACCTGTTAAAAATCTAGAAGTCATAAACAGTAAGAATTATATCAATTTTTTAGGTTTTTAGTTATCAATACTCCAAAGCAAAGGTCTTTAAAGTGAAAAGAAAAAACAAGATAACTTTTTCGTTTATCTTGTTTTTTTTAATCTTTGCTATGCCTCCTTGAGCTGATCCTTGATCTCTTTCAGGATCTTGGCCTTAATCTCTTTGTTTTCCTTTTCTTTCAAGAATTGTCTTGTGGCGTCATAGCCGCGCCCGAGTTTTATGTCTCCGTACGCATAAGATGATCCACTTTTTGTTATGAGTTTCATTTTCTCACCAAGCGCAATCATTTCTCCCTCTAAAGATATTCCCTCATTGTACATAAGATCAAACTCTGTTTGCTTGAATGGGGCAGCAACTTTGTTTTTCACCACCTTTACTCGCACACGTCCTCCCATGATATCTTCACCTTTCTTGATTTGGGCGATACGTCTAATATCAAGTCTTACTGATGTGTAAAATTTTAATGCCTTTCCTCCAGGGGTGGTTTCAGGGTTACCGAACATAATACCTATCTGCATACGTATCTGGTTTATAAAGATAACTATAGTTCCGCTTTTGGCTGTGATAGCTGTAAGCTTTCTAAGGGCCTGTGACATCAGTCTGGCTTGTTTACCAACGTGATGTGCTCCCATGTCTCCCTCGATCTCATCCTTAGGTGTCAGGGCTGCCACAGAGTCGATTACTATAACATCTATCTTACCACTTCTAACAAGACTTTCGGTGATCTCTAAAGCTTGCTCACCAGCATCAGGTTGAGAGATAAGTAGGTTGTTGATGTTCACTCCAAGCTTTGTGGCATAATCCGGGTCCATAGCATGCTCAGCGTCAATATATGCGCATACACCGCCTTTCTTTTGAGACTCTGCAATCACATGAAGAGCAAGAGTTGTTTTACCTGAAGATTCTGGTCCGAATATCTCGATAATCCTTCCTTTAGGTAAACCTCCTACACCAAGAGCAGCATCTAATCCTATCGAACCAGTGGATACAGTAGCCACATTTAACCTTGGCTTTTCTCCTAATTTCATTATTGATTCTTCACCAAAGCGACTTTTGATTTCAGCTATGGTGTCCAATATTGATGAGTCTGTATCTTTAGTTCCTTTTTTTCCTTTTTTGGATTTAGAGCCCTTATCGTCAGAATCAGTATCTTCATCAGATTCTTCTCCTTCTGATAATTCTTCTTCCTCTTCAGCAGTTTTTTGTTTTTTTGAAAATTTTGCCATATGTAAAATTTATATTAGTTTATTTTAGTTTATAATTTATAATTATTTTAGAATTGTTAGCTTACTATTATAGTATATACTAACTTCTTTCTTGACTTCTTTGCCAAATCTGTCTAGTGATTTTATTGTGATTAGGTTTATACCAGGGTAGAGAAGGATGTCTTCCTGAAAACCGCCCTTGATATCAATATATATCTTCCTGTCTCCTATGATTATATCAGATACGTTTTTTGTATTACCTGACATTTTATATATATTTTTATCGCTTTGTATGTAATTACAGTCGCTGTCTGCATTTTTTTCATCCACACAATTAATCGTAAGTTCTGGGCCACCGATAACTTTTCTTAATTCAAAGACTGTGAATGCAGAGATGCTCAATAATCCAAATATCAATAAAAATATTTTTATTTTGGTTTTACCGTCTGTGTATCCAAGTGTCATATTATATTATTTTAGTTAAAATTACTTAAAAGATTTGTTGAAGTAATTATATCATTATTCTCGTTTAATTATCACTATTTGCAGCATTTTCTGAAGTATTTTCATTTGACGGGACTTCTTCATGTTGATCACTCTCTGCCACAGCTAGCAATATTTCTCTAGGTTTTGCCCCATCTGAAGGTCCAATAATTCCTCTTTTTTCCAATATATCCATAAGGCGAGCTGCACGGGAATAGCCGATTCTTAGTTTTCTTTGTAGATAGGATGTAGAAGCCCTTTTTGCTTCTATAACAGTCGCTTTCGCATCCTCATATAGATCGTCATCATCATCCATATCATCGTCGCCATTTGTATTAAACACAGATGAGAATATTGCGTTTGTACCAACATTTTCTTGTTGCTCTTGTGGCCCAAGTTGGATGGTGTCAGGTATATAATCAAGGTTATCTACTAGGTATTTAACAATCTTTTTGGTCTCAGTTTCTGTTATGTTAGGGGATTGAACACGTTGAGGTGTAGACATTCTTCCTGTTAGGAATAGCATGTCTCCAGAACCAAGCAATTCTTCGGCACCACGAGAGTCTAATATGGTTCTAGAATCGATTTGAGATGCAACCTGCAATGCAAGTCTTGTCGGAATATTTGCCTTGATAAGACCTGTTATCACATTAACTGAAGGTCTTTGTGTTGAAAGGATTAGGTGAATACCAACAGCTCGAGACATTTGAGCTAGACGAACTATACCAGCCTCAAGCTCTCTAGGATATGCCTGCATTATATCTGCTAGCTCATCAATTATTATGACTATGTAAGGCATAGCATCCGGCAACTCTGTTTTACCGTCTTTTTTAAATTGTTCAACTGCTGGAGCCAATATGTTCTTATGATAAGAATCTATATTTTGAACCGTATGCTTTTCTAATATATCGTATCTTCTGCTCATTTCTTTTCCTGCCCATTTAAGTGCCAATATTGCTTTTTTAGGATCTGTGATAACAGGCGTTAAAAGATGAGGGATTTTATTATACAGTGTTAGCTCAACTCTCTTTGGATCAATAAAGATAAACCTCAGGTTTTCAGGTGAGTTCTTATATAGTAGAGAAGTGATAACATTATGAATCATGACGGATTTTCCAGAACCTGTGGTACCTGCGATAAGTGCATGTGGCATTTTTGCCAAGTTTTCATAATACATTTTTCCTGACACTCCTTTTCCAAGAGCAATCAATAGAGGGTCTGGAGAGTTTTGGAACTCAGGTTGTGAAAGCAAGCTTCCAAGTCCAACCATTGTTTTTGTAGAGTTAGGTACCTCGATACCAACCAGTGACTTTCCAGGAATAGGAGCTTCGATACGTATTGGATGGGCTGCCAAAGCTAAAGAAAGATTGTTTTGCAATCCAAGGATTTTAGATAATTTTACACCCTCGGCCGGCTTAAGTGCATATCTAGTTATAGACGGTCCAACTGATATCTCATCCATCTCTACTTGAACGCCGAAGTTTTGCAGGGTTCTTTTGATAATGTTGGCATTAGCTTTTATGTCTCCAACTTCCGGCTTACCCTTATCTCTTTCAAGTAAGGAAAGGGGTGGAGGGGTATATTCCTTACCCAACAATGTCATAGTTGTGCTAGATATAAGACTGTTATTTATATCAGACATTTCTTTTTCAGCTTTGCTATCTATAGGTTTTACAGTGTCTTTTACGCTTTCTTTCCTCATGTCTTTTACAGGTTCACTTTCAATATTTGCTCCAACAATATTTATTTCTTTGTCTTTTTGACCTTTGATTTTTATAACATTACTATCCTCTTCAGCTTCTTCTATTTCGGATCGTTTTGTTTTATTGCCCAATGAATACTCAAATAATATTATAAGAGAAATGAAGGCAATTGCTACCAAGAATATATAACTTAAAACCTTGTCAAAAAGATTTAATATTGGCACTGATATAATACCTCCTAAAATACCTCCGGCGTCAGGAATGGATAATTCAAGTATACCTAGTACAGATAAGATCAGTAATAAGGAAAATATTATCTTTGTTTTAGCAAAAGAGGTGCTTTCTTT
>JAYSOO010000031.1:0-1984 GCA_043722755.1 Candidatus Parcubacteria bacterium | reverse complement strand
AAGGGGCGTACAATCTAGTTGCTTATATCCAAAATCCAAACATTGATTATATTTCTCAGCCAGCAAAATATGTTTTCAAAGTCTACGATGAAAATAACGTTTTAGTTGCAACTAGAGAAGGAATTGTTGGTATTCCTACATCTAAAATTTTTCCGATTTTTGAAGCAACAATAAATACTGGAGAGGCAATTCCTAAACTTGTAACCTTCGAATTTGTAGAACCTGTCACTTGGATAGAATATTTTGGAAATAAACCTGAGCTTGAAGTTGTTGAACAAAGATTATCAAGAGTAGACACTGCTCCAAAGTTGGATGTGAAAATTAGCAATAAAACTTTAAATTCGTATATAAACATAGAAGTTGTAGCAATAATTTATAATGAAGAAGGTAACGGTATTCTTTCATCAAGAACTTTTATAGATAATATAGGGGATAAAGGTGAGGCATCAGTTGTTTTTACATGGCCAGAGCCAATAACTTTTAAACCTTCAAGGATAGAGGTTATTCCGAATCTTGCCTTAAAACAATATAAATAATGATTAGATATTTTCAAAAAATAAAAGTAGATTGGTATTTAATATTACCTGGATTGATATTGTCAGTGCTGGCTCTTTTTACACTCATATCTTTTGGTGAAGTATCAACTCGTTTCATCAAGCAATCTGTATGGATTTTGATTGGACTTGGTCTTTTTATATATTTACAAAAAACCAATCTGTATTTTTTGAAAAATAGAAAATTTGTTATGGGGATTTACATAATATCCATGATTTCCTTACTTGTTTTGTTTGTATCAGGTCATGTTGCTAAAGGTGCACAGTCTTGGATTAAACTTGGTTTTTTATCTATTCAACCAACTGACCCTGCAAAATTAGCATTGATATTATTGTTGGCAAAATATTTCTCAAAAAGATATGTGGAGATTTCTGTATTCAAACATGTCTTTATTTCTGGTTTGTATGCAGGAGTTTTAGGACTGCTCGTTTTACTACAGCCTGACTTTGGGTCAGCAGTAACAATCTTTGCAATTTGGGGAGGGATTATTTTTATATCAGGTTTATCAAAAAAGCATATTATATTTTTAGCGACAATATCGATTTTAATTTTAACGCTGAGTTGGAACTTTGCATTTAAACAATATCAAAAAGACAGAGTGATAAACTTTATTCATCCGATGAGAGATATCAGAGGGTCGGGGTATAACCAATACCAAGCGGTGATTGCGGTTGGATCAGGGCAAATGCTTGGAAAGGGTATTGGGTATGGTACACAATCAAAATTAAAGTTCTTACCAGAATATCAAACTGACTTTATTTTCTCTGCTTTTGCAGAAGAGTGGGGGTTTGTTGGTGTTTCAATAGTGTTACTTTTGTTTCTGACAATCTTACTACGTACTCTTTTTGTGGCGATGAATGCCGATAGTAATTTCAATGCGTTGATCTGTGCAGGTGTATTTATTTTCTTTGGAATTCACGTTCTTATAAATATAGGAATGAATCTTGGTATTATGCCGATTACAGGTATCCCATTACCGTTCATGAGTTATGGAGGTTCACATATATTGATAGAATTTATTGCACTAGGGATTGTCTCTAATATTTCGATGGGTAAGAAAAACACTGGTGTGTATTTAAATGAGTTGAAGAATGAATTTGTGGGGTTTAATTAAATTTATTACTACGTTCCGCCTCAGTCCTTATTGACAACCAATGTATAATATAAAGATATGACAAATCATAAACCAGCATTAAGACTTTTAAAATCTATAAAAGATTCTATTCAGCAATACAAAAAGGAAAATCTAAAAACCTATAAGAATGCAGGTGATCTCTTTAAATCTTTGGGTATTTGAAGAAAGTGTAAACTTATCTCCATGACTAAATACTCGTATTCTAACCAATAGCTTGGAAACACTCTGTTAATAATTGACTTGGTGTTTTCAGATTTATGCCGAGATGTAATCGTTCACAGTTGTAGTATCTCA
>JAYSOO010000030.1:0-1986 GCA_043722755.1 Candidatus Parcubacteria bacterium | reverse complement strand
TCAACTTGAAGATAACACCAGACCCACATAAATTTTTCTCCACATATTTGCAATCTTTTTGTTTTGGATTTAAAATTGCATATGCACAAGGTAACTCTTCATGGGGTTCATGGTGATCTGTGATGATGACGTCAATATTTTTACTATTGGCATAGTGGACCTCTGAAACGTTAGAAATACCCAGATCAATCGTGATCATCAAGGTTGCACCTTCTTTCTCGATTTCATCTATCAGTCGCTTATGCATACCGAAACCATCTTTATGTCGATGGGGAATTTTAATTATTACATTATCCTGATATTTTATTTTCTTAAAAAATGAATATAGTACCACAGCACCGGGAACACCATCAGCATCGTAATCAGAATAGATACAGATTTTCTCGTTTTCATCTATAGCTTTCCAAATCCTATCGACTGCTTTTTTTATATCTTTCATTTTCCAAGCATCATATGAGCCAGCCTTATCTTCAATATATACAGGATTTATATAGTCCTCGATTTCGCCATTGTTAAAACCCCTGTCTTTAAGGATTTTTCTTATAAAACTTTGGTTGATAGTCTCAAACATGGCATTTATGATATCATAGTTTTATGAATCAAAACGACAACAATAAAGAGATACACAATGAGGACAACATAGTAGCAAATTGCGTATTTTGCAAAATTATCAAAAATGAAATACCTGCAGTAAAGATATATGAGGATGCAGAAACCTTAGCTTTTCTTGACATAAGTCCAGACACAAGAGGTCACACATTGATCATTCCAAAAAATCATCATGAAAATATATATAGCTTGCCTGTTGAAACATGGTGCCTGATGAATATCGTTGCACAAAAAATAGCTATCGCTGTGAAAAATGAACTTTCTGCTGACGGTATAAATATAATAATGAACAATGAATCGGCAGCACATCAGATAATTTTCCATGCTCATATCCATATAATTCCGCGATACAATGACTTCGAAGATAAGAAATACACTTACATTGCAGGTGAAATGGAGGAGTTGACAACACTCCTGAAAGACGTGGTATAATTAGAGCATGAACAATACAAACAACATAAAAAACACAATATTATTAATTATTAGAATATTGGTTGGTGGTATAATCGTGTATTCAGGATTTACAAAATTGATGAATATGGATCAGGCAATCAGTGAACTTACTGGATTAACAGGACTACCGGTATGGACTGTGTGGCTTGTTGCATTAGGAGAACTGTTGGCTGGCCTTGGTGTACTTTTTGGAGTGTGGACAAGATTGGCGACACTGGGTGTTATCGTCATAATGACAGCTGCTGTGTATTACACAGGAGGTCAAGATATGAGTGCACTCTTATTGCTAATTGGTGGAATCACACTTCTTATGACTGGCGGAGGAGAGTGGGCAATGGTTAAAGACGGCACAAGAGAAAAAAGAGATAGGGTGACCGTGCCTCATACAAGATACTAGAAATGAATACCACCTCAAAGACTTGGGGTATGGGCCTTTAACTCCTCGGTTCGGAAACAAAAGTGTGTACACTTTTGTTTCTCTCACTCTACGTCGTTAATAAATTTGACAGAAGAAAACCCTGGTTCCTAAAAAGATCCAGGGTTTTTGGTTGAAAAGCTTAGGTTTTGCTAGCTACCCAAAAAATAAAAAAAACAATCGCTAAGCATCCAACAACAACCAGAAAAACATTTTCAAGTCTACCAACTGTGGCAGACATCTCGGCAATAAATATCGTTATTTTCATAATATAGTATTTTGTAGATATCCGAACCATTTCGGATATCTAATATATACACGAAAAATAGATATTTATCAATGAATACCACCTCGATGCAGAGCATCGAGGTGTCACATGGAACGAACTTAGTTCGTTAATAAAACTGATATTATCTTACATATACAACTCCTGGCAATTTTCCTTCTTTCTCCAAGAACTCAAGAATTGCGCCTCCTCCTGTAGATAGAAATATCTTGTCATTTTTGAT
>JAYSOO010000029.1:0-1989 GCA_043722755.1 Candidatus Parcubacteria bacterium | reverse complement strand
TATTGGTCATATGCTCATGTATGGCGATTATAAAACCGTATTGGATACGGGTCGCATATTACTGAATCAGTCATATATTGTATGGTTTGGAGTTTTTGTTTTGATTAATATTGTTGCCTATGTTTGGTACAATAGTGTTCATGATTCTGAAGATAATTCGTTTAAAGATGATATATATAAAATAGCATTTGCACTAATAGTGATCGGGCAGGTACTGTTTGTGATTCTGACTTCTTTCGAAATAAAAAATTATGGTAACTATAGAGAGACAGCAGTGTATAAAGTGATAAATGAGAAGTCTGAATTAGATAGCAGATTGCAAGGGGAAAATATTCCATATAATTTAAATAGGTATGAAGAAGAATATTCCGAGATAAGTTCTGTATCAAGACAGACTACATTTATGCAACTAGCATTGTTTATCTTTATGACCATAATATATTTTGTTATTGGTCTGGTTAAAAAAAATAAGATCATTCGAAACATGGGAATAGTAACTCTCGTTATTACTACGTTATTGCTTATAATTTTGACCTGGTCGCTTGGACCTGTGTATAGAATCATCACGTTTGTAGGTTTTGGAATATTGCTCTTAATCATTTCATATTTCTATATTTCCAAAAATAAAAAAATAAATACTCCTCAAGTTTTGATGGTTATCTTAATGGCCGGCTTGTTTTCCATTACAGCCGACGCTAAAGTTATAGAAATAAAACATTGGACAACTATAGGGAACTTGCACTTGTCCCAGATCGAGGTTGGAAGCAGTACTGTCAATAATCAAAATTTATATGTTTTGCCTATCAATAAAGATATTATAAATTTATCAAAAAAAAATGATCTAAGTGATATCAGGATAATAGATAACAGTAAAAATGAAATACCTTATATACTTGTTAAGTCAAATAAAAATACTCAAAGCATAAAAAATAGTGGAACAGTAGCTAAGATTTTAGAAAATAGCAAAACTTCTGATAATAAGAAAATATTAGTGATAGATACCGCAAGAGAGGGATCTTTGTATAATAATTTGTATTTGTCTCGAGACCTAAATTCTATTAACTTCAGAAAAAAAGTTAAGGTGTATGTTTCGGATACATTTTTGACAGGAAACAGCACTGCCTGGAGAGAGCTTGAGCAAAGAAATGTGATTTACAATTATACAGATACAGATAATTTTAAAGTTGAAAATCTTGATGTGAGCCTTTCAGGTGCGTCTTCCAGATATGTGAAGTTAGAATTAACTGACGATACAGAATTTGATAAGAACATAAAAGTTAATAATTCGCTTAAGATTATTGCAACTGAAGTGCAATATGTTCCAATTGAAGGCAAGGGTTTGGGACATAAGATCAAAGATTATTTATCAGGAAATTTTGTTTTTGACAATCTGTCTATATATAAAGAAGTAAAAGTTTTAGATAATGTACAGAAAGATGACAAATCAGAAATTATATATGAGGGTGATATAGATGTTGAGGAATTTACAATTAAAGTTGATGAAAATGAAAAAAACTTTAATAGAAATATTGTTATACAAGGTTCAAATAATGACATTGATTGGTCAATGTTGGGGGGTGCAAACATATATCGTATTGACTCACCTATATATAAAGGGGAAAAATTAAGCATTGCAATACCTGCATCAACATATAAAAAGTTTAAGATTATTATCCAAAACAATAATAACAAGCCACTTGATATTCTAAAGACTGGAAAAATAAAACTGCAAAACACTGGTGTGATATTTAAAATCGATAATGGAACATTGGTAAACGAATTGAAAATCATAGTTGGAAATAATATAGAAGATGCTCCTATATACGATATAAAAAGCATAATAAGTTATTTTGAGGAAACAGTCCCGCAGATAATTCAATATAGCGGTTTGATCAAAAATGAAGAGTATGTGGCTACAAAACCCATGATTCCTTTTGGAGAAAGAAATAAGGTTTTTCTAAACATAGGTCTATTGTTATTTATCCTTAC
>JAYSOO010000028.1:0-1990 GCA_043722755.1 Candidatus Parcubacteria bacterium | reverse complement strand
TATGACTTGGTTTTTATATGTGGCAGACATTGCATACGGTGAAGTCCAAACCCATGTTCCATATTCCATTCCTTTAGGATCAAATGAAGTATTGGTGGATGCATCAGTTTTGTTTGCAGATGTAGTCTTGGCTGTATTATTTGTAGCACTTGTTATACTTACAGGGTTTATGACAGGATTCAAGGTCGCACATACATCTTCTCCATTATCAGCAGTAATGCACGATTCCGTTTCAGAATAAGAAATATCGCCGCCCTCTCTGTATCTCGTTATAAATGATATTGTTTTTGTATCATTTGGTGATAAAGATCCAAATTGCCAATAGTAATTAGAGGCGGAAGCTTTGGGACTTGAACTTGCAAAAGATTCATTGTTTGAATAATAAACAGTGGTACTCACATTCTCACAAACCCGATTGCCTTCATTTTTTACAATTATCGTATAATTGAACTCCTTTTCTAATCTGAAATTTAAAGTTAAGCTACAGTTTTCTCCACCCTTTTTGCCAACAAAAACAGAAGTCTGATTGCTTTTGACTAGGGGATTGATACCTGCTACTATTTTTTTACTTACATCGGAAAGCTGTCCAAGTTTTGTGTCAAACACCACTCCGATCTCTTTCGATTCAATCGGATTTTTAAAAGATATATATCTATCTATTGCAATCATTGAAATTATCAAGATTAAACTGAAGAATATTGTATCTATGTTATTATGAAGCCGATTTTTTTTCATATGTTTTATTTTTATTTTTAATATTATATTAATTATAAAATCTAGAATGACATGACATCTGACCGCTAACTGCTCACCCCGGTTCTGTTCCATTTCTGCCATTTAATTTCTTTTTTATGTGCTAGTCCCCAGACTGATTTTATCAAAGCCATAAATTCTACATATGTTGTCACGTAAAATAACAGCCAGCCTATTGGCAATAATATATAAAACGAAACATTGTTCTTTATTTTTTTATCATCAAAGAACATTTGAACGAAGAACATCGCACTTACAACAACTATACCGGAGATAAATGATGAAAAATCACTTATCATATATGAATATATATATAAGAATGTTAGGAAAAATATTTCCAAAGAAAGCTGTAGTTCTCCAAAATAAGCTAGTGGTAAAATGATCCAGCTTAAAAGCTTGTTATGGTGTTTTTTGAAACTAAAAAAGAGATTATGATTTTGCTTGAAGGTTTCAAAGCGTCCACGTTTCCACCTTAACCTCTGACTCATAAGGCTTTTTATATCGTTCGCACCTTCGGTATATACGAGTGCATCAGATGCATATATGATTTTTAACCCTGCGTTTTGTATGCGCATTGATAGCTCTATATCCTCAGTTATGTTTACTGTATTATAAATCCCGACTTTTTCAAATGTCTCCCGTCTGAAAGCACCAGCAGCCCCACCTATAATGTATATAGCATTCATGAACGAATCTGCTTTTTTAAAATAAAATGAGAACAAAAATTCAAGATATTGTATAACTCCAATTATAGGGTTAATATTGCCGACTTTTACATTGCCAACTGAGGCCATCACCTCAGGGTCGGCAAAATAACGTACGAAATTTTCAATAGTTTCCGGACAAACCATGCAATCTGCATCGATTGATACCAGGATTTCGCCACTTGATAATTTTATAGCAGTGTTCAAAGCGGCACCTTTTCCTCCATTTTGCTTATAGTGATATATTATTTCAATCTTTTCTTTTCTAAACCTATTGTCGTAATTATAAGTATCTATATAGTCTTTTATAAGTGTATCTGAGTTGTCCGTGGAGCCATCATTGACTATGATAAGCTCAGTGTTCGTATATGTGCTTTTTAAAAGACTGTCTACTGTTGTAAGAATACCTATTTCTTCATTCCAGGCAGGTATCATCACAGACACCAGTGGCTTATATTTTTTAATCCTTGACCTGAATCTAATATTGTAAAGCGTGACTGATACGTCATACCAAGGACTTACAATCATGTAAA
>JAYSOO010000027.1:0-13032 GCA_043722755.1 Candidatus Parcubacteria bacterium | reverse complement strand
AGATATATGCTGTTATTCCGACTATAGATGCTTCAAAGGTTGCTGTAGGTACGACATATCTTGGGGTGGCTGGAACTCTTCAGGGTGCACCGACTTTGATCTGGCAGACTTATCCAAACCTGCAACTTTGTCACGATGCTGATCCTTCACTTAGTTGTGTGGCCGGCAGTGGATTTCTTGATCCTGTAGGTGACGGGTCAATACTACTCGGTGCGGTAGAGTACTGTCAATACCTTGATACCAATGGCACAACTGTGCAGACCACCCCTCAGAACGTATGGCATCTACCAACAGTGCAAGAGTTTACTTCAATAACAGATTATTCGGCGAACAATCCTGCTACTCAAGTTTCAGGCTTTAATGGTAGTGGCTATTATTGGACAAGTTCCTCGTACTCTAACAATTCGGGCAACGCTTGGTACTGGGACTACGATACTGGTCACACACAAGGCAACTACAGGGACTATGTGTACCATGTCCGATGTGTCCGCTAACATTTGCAAAACCCTCAAAAAAAGCATATAGTATATGAATTATGGCAATGCTCGAATACAATGAAATAGTTACAAGAAAAACAATTATTCACGATGATGAACCCTATGAAGTATTAGATTATCATGTCTTTCGTAAACAGATGCGAAAGCCAGTAAACGCTGTTAAGATGCGAAACCTATTGTCAGGACGGACCATAGAGATATCTTTCCAAGCAACAGATAAAGTTGAAGAAGCTGAGATAGAGGTTAAGAAAGTGAAATATCTTTTTACCAACAAAGGGGAGTGGTGGTTTTGTGCGGAGGATAATGCATCAAATAGGTTTATGTTAAAAGACGAGTTATTGGGTGATGCAAAAAAATACATACTTGCCAATGATATTCTCGATGTTAAGTATTTTGGAGAAATACCGATCGGTGTCAAGCTTCCTATAAAAGTAAGTCTTACTGTTACCGAAGCTCCTCCAGCAGTCCGTGGAGACACAGCCAAGGGTGGAAACAAGGTTGTTACACTGGCAACTGGAGCGACTATACTAGCACCGATGTTTATCGAGCCAGGTGACATTCTTGTGATCAATACTGAGACTGGAGAGTATGTAGAAAGGGCATCAAAGAAATAATAAATCAAGGTCATCTTACGGGGTGATTTTTTGTTTATGGAAAATTCAGGGTTTCTTGAGAATTTCTTTAAGAGAAGTTTATCGGGTTTATTTTACTATATTAGAATGGTAAAAAATTTTATAGATTGGATAATAACAAAGATAATTATTGATAAATCAGAAAATGTTGCTCTTATTAATGAGGGTGAGGTATATTGGTGTTCATTGGGTGAAAATATAGGTTTTGAACAAAATGGTAAAGGTGAAGATTTTCGAAGACCTGTTTTAATATTAAAAAAATTTAATAATAGCATCTTTTGGGGTGTACCTTTGAGTACAAAAAATAAGGACAATAAGTATTATGTAAAAGTTTTGCTTAAAGATCTGGAACAATCTGCTTTAATATCTCAACTTAGAATTTTGGATACAAAAAGATTGGATAAGAAAATAGGATATATATCAAAAATTGATCACATTAAAATAATATTGAAAGTAGTAGATATTTTATTTAATAAAATGTAAATCCAGGCTTTTATGGCCTGGACGATCGGGACAACCCATTTGTACTTCTATTCTATCAAATTCCACATTTGTGTCAACTATGATAAAATAATCGTATTATGAAAATATATTTTGCAGCATCTATAAGAGCGGGGAGAGAAGATAAAGACTTATATATGGATATCATCAAACATCTTCAAAATCATGGTCAGGTATTAACTGAACATATTGGTGACATTGAAAATATACCAACCGCAGATCAAAATAAGACTGATCAGTTTATCTATGGAAGAGACATGGATTGGGTAAGCGAAGCAGATGTTGTGGTGGCCGAGGTAACTCAACCAAGTCTAGGGGTAGGATATGAGCTCGGATGGGCCGATGGGAAGAAGCCGATTGTTTGTTTGTATAGAGATCAAGAAGGAAAGAGATTGTCAGCAATGTTAACTGGAAATAAGGGAATAACTATTTTTAACTATACTGATTTGGATGGGGCTAAGAAGATATTGGATCAGTATTTTAAATCTCTTTAATTGAGCCACACGTAGATATTCTCCAACGCCTTCACCGCGTCCCCAACAGCAATGTTATTCTGATGGTACAACCCATCTGTACAGTCTCCAGCGGCCCACACACCCTCACACGATGCCTTCTGTGTCCTTGGGTCTACAACTATATTGCCTGCAGGATTTTTGTCTACAAATTTAATATAGTCAGTGTTCGGCATTTGACCAATCTCAACAAAAACACCCTCAACATTAAGCTTTACTGTGTCATTATATGTTAGCCCGTTTACAAATTGATCACCATGCACTTCATTTACAATAGCATTATTAATAATCTCAATCTTTTCATTTTTCAGAACTTTATCAACTGTGATCTCGTCAGCTCTGTATTTTTCAGTTCTATTTAAAATCTTTACTGATTTACAGTATGCAGCAAGTTGCAGTGCTGATTCAAAGGCGGCGTTTCCACCCCCAATAACAACCACATCTTTTCCGGTGAAAACAGGACCGTCACAAGATGCACAATAGGTAACTCCTTTATGCTCAAACTTATCAGCGTTGATAGCTTCAAGTTTTCGTCTGACACTGCCTGTTGTTACTAGGACTGCCTTCGTATTTATTGTCACATCCTTGCTAGTTTTTATAGAAAATGTCTTATCTTCGTTTTGCATAACCTCAGCCACTCGGCCTTTTATGATATGTAAAATGTCTCCCTGATATTCTTTGACATGGGATTCTAATGCTTTGGCTAAATCATATCCAGATATGTGAGGGGTTCCAATCCAGTTTTGGATATCATCTGAAACCACGCTTTGTCCGCCAAATTCAGTTGTGATAATGGCTGATTTTATCTTTTTTCTGGCAGCATAAACAGCTGCAGCAGAGCCTGCAGGTCCACCACCTATGATTACTAAATCATACTTTTGATTTGTATTGTCCATTTGTATTATATTTTTTATTTAATAATTCTGAAGTTAGATGCTGTCTATCTGTTTTTTGATCGTCTCAAGAATGCTGGTACAGCTGACCAGTCATCTTCGTCACCATCAGTTGCTGATGGTTTCATTATATTTGAGTTATCTTCCTGCATCTCTGAATCATCTTTTTTGTTTATGGTAATAGAATTTAATATCTTACCTGAATCTTTTTTAGGAGTCATGTCGTCTTGACTTGAAACACTTTCTTGAACCATATTTTCTCTATCTCTAAAGATATTTCTTACAGCTGTAAGTTTGTCAGGAAAGTTAGCTGCTATAACAGTAACTCTTATTTCATTTTTCTTTAACCTTTCGTCTTTAACTGTTCCAAAGATAATCTTTGCATCAGGATCAACTGATTCTGTTATAACTCTTGCAGCTTCCGATATCTCAAACATTGTAAGATCATCAGATCCTGCTATAGAGAATAAAACACCTTTTGCCCCATGAATAGAAACGTCGATTAGCGGTGAAGATATTGCAAGCTTTGCAGCATCAACTGCACGGTTTTCACCAGAGGCTGTTCCCATACCCATAAGTGCAGATCCTGCATTTTCAAGAACTGCTCTGATATCGGCAAAATCGATGTTTCCAACAGTTCCTGGAGTTGTTATAAGTTCTGATATTCCTTCAACTGCTTGCTTAAGAACCTCGTCACTCATAGCAAACGCATCTTTTGCAGTCGTGTCTTTAGAAATAGATCCCATCAGTTTGTCATTAGGAACAACAACAAGAGCATCAACTGATTTTGAAAGTTCTGCAAGTCCTTCTTCTGCCAATCTCATACGTCTCTGTCCTTCGAACATAAAAGGTTTTGTAACAACTCCGATAGTAAGTGCTCCCATTTCTTTTGCAATCTTTGCAACGATAGGTGATGCACCTGTTCCTGTTCCACCTCCTAGTCCTCCGGCAACAAAAACCATATCAGCATTCTTAAGTGCCTCTTGTATTTCAGCACGAGTCTCCTCAGCGGCATTTCTACCCACTTCAGGGTTCATACCAGCACCAAGTCCTTTTGTAAGATTCTTGCCAATATGTATTTTTTTAGTTGCAAGAGAGTTGTTTAGGTCTTGTGCATCAGTGTTTATAGCTAAAAAATCAACACCTTTAACTTTTGAGTTAATCATGTGATTTGTAGCATTTTTTCCAGAGCCCCCAACTCCAACTACCTCTATTCTTGCAAATGTTTGTATGTCTGTTTTTATTTGTGCCATGATTTTATGATTATATCATGCAACTGAATTTGTGCCAATTTGATAGAGGTGTATTTTGTGTTGTGATTTTTCTGCAATTTTTGGAAAAATTATGTAAAATAAGACTATTAAGGTAAAAATTGTTTCAACCAAACGGTTATATTTTTGACAAAAAAAACAAAACCTTTGCGATCTTTGTTTAAATAATAATCACTTTCATCTTGCTGTAAATAAAATAATCCAGTCGCATAAATGCTCATAGTGTCGCCATTTTCAATGCAAATATTTTGACTCTGCTTAAATTTTAACAAATCACGACTGCATACACTGTCCGTTCTTACCTGAGTTGGCAAGTGAAGTATTTCTTTTGATATAATAGATATATCTTTCATCATTGATCCACCCCCGTGAATAATTATTCCAGCTGGTAATAATCTGTCTTTGCCAATTTTCTTTAAATGCTTTTGTATCAATTCGAAAATATCAATAATTCGAGCATAAATTATCTCATGATATTTTTCTTGCAAAGACATAAAAAAAGCTTTGTCTCTCTGGTCCTTTCTCACGTTCATTCTATTTCTGCTTATGAAGACATCAGTTAGTTCTGAAGCTAATTTTCTCAATTCAACCTCTGAATTGAGCTTTATGTCTCTGGCCTGAAGTAGAGAAACCTTTAATCCTAAAGCAAGATCACGACTGATATCTTCTGATCCTAGGGGAATAACTTCAAGGAGTATGGGAATATTTTCCTCATAGGTGATAACAGTTGATGTATCTCCACCAATGTTTACAATACATACCCCAGCCAATCTGTCGGCTTCATTCACTTGGTTTTTTGAATAGGCATATTCGGCAACGATAACGTCTTCAACAATCAGATTATTATCTTCGCAAGCTAACAATATATTTTCCAAATGTTGTTTTGTTGTGAAAATACACAGTGCCTGTAACTCAAAAACATTTCCTGAAAGCCCTGATGGTTTACTTGTGTTAATACTTTTACCATCGATCTTATATCTTTGGGGGATGAGTTGGATAATTTTTTTATTTTGAGAAATATTTTCCGGAATTTTGCTTTCAACTCTCCTAAAGATCTCTTCGATAATAGATTCGTCAACAACATGATTTTTATTGTTTATCTTTATTTCAGCTGAGGAGGAAATACTTGAAAGAGCTGCGCCAGACAGAGCTATTACAACCTTTTTGATGTTATTAAGATAATTTTTATTAGTTTGGGCTACAAGGTCTCTAATACTTTTGGTCAATGCTTCAGCATCTTTAACTATTCCTCGCTTTATATAATCAATACTAACGCTAGATGTGGCAACGATTTTGTTTGATTCTTTGCTGATGACAATCAAGCGTAGCATGGTCGTGGCTACTTCAATTATTATTACATCTGAATCATTTTTCTTCATTACTTTATAGTATACTAGTAAGGGTAGAAAATGTTAAGTTTTTTGGTAAATTTCTTTTCTAATTTGTCCATCCGATCTCCGTGATCATGTCCTATGAGATGGATCATTCCATGCACAAATAGATAATTCAGATAATTTTCAGCATCTGTATTGAAAGATTTTGACTTTTGCGCAACCTTATCAAGACAGATGTAAATTTCGCCAAAATTGTCGTGAAGATAGGGAAATGAGAGAATATCTGTTACATAATTCTTACCTCTGTATTTTTTATTCACAGATTTCATAAGCTTTACTCCGACAAAATAAATATTGAGGTCATAATCTCTTCCCAAGATCTCATCTTTCACGGTACGCAAAAAAACACCATTAATTTTTGGTGCTTTTTTTAAACTATAGGAGATTGCCAGATTTTCACTATCTACGATATATCTCATATATGTGTAAATTATTTCTTCTTACCTGTTGGTACGACGTTGAAATATTTACCCATTTTAATATCAGCTAGGCGAGTCTCATTGTTTTTGATCTTCTTTAGGGCTTCTTTTTTCATCTTATAATATGAAAGACTTCTCTCTGCATATCTTTTGCTACGAGATTTGTTTAGACCACCCCATTCTTGCATTTTTTTAGTAAAGCGTCTCAATACTGAAGAAGGAGATTCACTTTGGTTTTTGTTGATTGATACATTTAATGACATATTCGCCTATCCTAGCATATTTATGATATATTTACAATAATATGAATCAAGATAATCAATTTTTTAACCACAAGAAGACAGACAAGAAATGGCAAGACTTATGGAAAAAAGATCAAATCTATAAAGCAATAAACAATTCAAAAAAGGAGAAAATGTATGTTTTGTCTATGTTTCCGTATCCGTCAGGTCATGGATTGCATGTTGGACACCCTAGGGGATATATTGCCGCGGATGTGTATGCTCGTTTGAAACGCATGCAGGGATACAATGTTTTGCACCCGATGGGGTACGATGCTTTCGGTTTGCCGGCGGAACAATATGCGATACAGAACAAAGTTCATCCGAGAGAGGCGGTGCTTCGCAATGTTAAAATTTTTGAGAAGCAATTAGGAATCATCGGCTTATCATATGACTGGTCAAGAAAAATAAATACTACAGATGAGGATTATTATAAATGGACACAGTGGATATTTTTAAAGCTATATAATCACTATTATGATCACAAAGCTCAAAAAGCAAAACCAATAACAGAACTTGAAGAAAAATTTTCTCATTTGTTGCAAGAAGATCGGGATAGGGAATTAATGAAATACAGATTGGCCTATGAAGGTTTTTCTGAAGTAAATTGGTGTCCTGAACTTGGGACCGTTTTGGCTAATGATGAAATCGTAGATGGTAAAAGTGAGAGAGGTGGACACCCAGTTGAAAAAAAAATTATGCGTCAATGGTTTTTACGCATAACGGAATATGCAGATAGACTGATTGCTGGGTTGGATACAGTTGATTTTGATGAGTCAATAAAAACTGTGCAGAAAAACTGGATAGGAAAAAGCTTCGGGCATGAATTAGAATTTAAACTTGAAGGGGACTCTGGAAAGGTGAAGGATATTAAAATATTTACGACAAGGATAGATACATTGTCTGGCGTAACTTTTATGGCCATATCAAAGGATCATGATCTGATTAGGAAAAATGCGAAACAATTTTCTAAAATAATAAATCAAGCTAAGACTTGGGGGGATAATGAACGGGATATGAAAATAAAAAAAGGAATTCTTGTTGCTGGAGTTTTTGCTATTCATCCAGATACAAAAGCAAAATTACCTATATATGTAACTAACTATGTATTAACTGACTACGGTTTTGGAGCAGTGATGGGGGTTCCGGACATGGATGACAGGGATAATGATTTTGCCTCACTGTATAAGATCAGTGTCAAAGAAACAAAAATCGAAAATCCTGAATCGATTGAAAAGAGACTGGGGTTAAAAAAAGTATATAAATACAAGATTCGCGATGCGGTTTTTGCGCGTCAAAGATATTGGGGTGAGCCTATTCCTCTAAAGCATGATGAAGATGGGCATATAACAGAATTGAAAGAAAAAGAATTGCCATTAAAACTTCCAAAAATTTCTTCATACGAACCTATTGGAAATGGTGAATCTCCGTTGGCAGGTATAAAATCTTGGGTTAAGTCGGGATATGAGACAAATACTATGCCAAGTTGGGCTGGGTCATCTTGGTACTTTTTGAGATACATGGATGCGCAATGTAAAACTGCACCAGTATCAAAAAAAGCTGTGGAATATTGGCAGCAAGTTGACATGTATGTTGGTGGACGCGAGCACTCAACTGGACATCTTCTATATTCTCGTTTTTGGCATAAATTTTTATTTGACATCGGCATAACCGTAACTGAAGAACCATTCAAGGCTCTTAGAAATCAAGGAATGATTTTAGGATATGATAATCAGAAAATGAGTAAGAGATGGGGGAATGTTGTAAATCCTGATGACTGTATACATACATACGGGGCAGATGCTTTCAGAATGTATGAGATGTTTCTCGGACCTTTTGATTCACAATTACCATGGTCTACTGATGGAATCATCGGCACACGTCGCTTTATAGACAGGGTATGGCGTCTTGCTCAAGTTATACAAGATAAAAATTTGAAAAATAAAAAGCTTAAAACCAATGAGTACCTTATTTCAAAAATTAATAAGACGATTAAAAAAGTCAAATCAGATATTGAAAATTTTTGCTTTAATACCGCCGTTTCAGCTTTGATGATTTTATTAAATGACTTTGAAGAGGTAAGTCAAAAGGGTGACGAGATTAATAAAAAAGATTTTATGGATTTTATAAAATTGCTGACTCCGTTTGCACCGCATATCAGTGATGAAATCTGGTCTATATTTAAAAATAAAAATTCTATAAACATATCTTTATGGCCTGAGTATGATGAATCAAAAATATTGGAAGATACTGTAAAGCTAGGTATACAGATAAATGGAAAGCTTCGTGGGGCTATAGAGATATTGGATACCAAATCAGAAGACGAGATTCTTGAAGAAGCTAGGTATATTGTTAAAAGCTATTTAGAAGACAAAGAGATCAAGAAAACTATTTATATTAAAGGTAAAATAATTAGTTTTGTTATATAATAAATATTATGAATAAAGAAGATACAGATAATATGGACGTAACTATACAAGAATTTGATCTGCAAAAATATCCTAAAATTTTAAATGAATTTTTGACCACGGAATGGGACTTGGTGGATACGGAACATTTCGGAGAGGTAACTCGTTTGTATTCTAAAAAAAGATTTATCTATATTGTGCGAAATGATAAAGATAAGCAAATCATAGGGTATGCGGTGCTTGAAACCAATATGGGGGTTGCGACTATTGTATCTGTCGTATTTAAAAAAACTGAAAACATAGAGAGTCTTGGACGTGACCTGATAAAGAATATTATTGAAAATGCTCGAAAAAAGGAATGTCATGTTATCAAACTTGAGACAGGTACTCATTGGAAAGCTCGTGAGATGTATGAAGAATTGGGTTTTAAGATAAGAGCTATATTGCCAGACTATTATGGTGATCAAGAGCATGTTCTCATGGATATGAGGCTTCGCGGTGGTTTTAGTTAAAAAAATACTATATAATTTAACTATTACAAATAATTAAATTACAACAAAAAACATGACTAACCAACCTGGAAGATCACAACCTACAGAATATTATTTTGACGAAAACAGTGTCGATGCATTACCGAAAGCTGAAATGAAAAAAGCAAAAGATCAAACTATAGAAGTTCCTGTCGAAATTCTAAATTCACCTGAAGCAAAATCTGCTTCAGAAATTGCGAAAGGAAGAAGAGAAAGCGTTGCTATTTTTTTTAAAAATACTAAGGAAAGTTTTAAAACAAAAGCATCATCTGTAGGAAACGGCTTAAAAAGTTTTTTTGGAAAAACCAAAGCTTGGGGAAATAAGGCTATAGATATTGCCATAGCTCCCGGCGCTCACCTTGCTGAAGGGGCTGCTGCAGTAAGTAATTTTGCAGAAAGGAAAGCTGATCAAATTGATGCGTTTGTCGAAGGTCGTGTCGAGATGGCTCAAATAATTGCCGAATTTTTGAAAGATAAAAGTATAGAAAAATTTAACGAAGTAAGAGATACTGCCACGGCAAGATATGAGAAATTAAAACAATATGGAGCTGATGCTGTCGAGGCTGGCGCAGCAAGTATCAGGGGTGTAAGGGAAAATATGAGACAAAGAAAGATTGCTAAACAAATAGCCGCCCTAAAATCTGTAGAAGATAGGCATAGAGCTAAGGCAGATAGCGTAGCTGCTACAATAAGCTTATTGCAAGGTCTAACCGCATAATTAACTAATTAAATTAAATAATAAAATGAATAAACAAGATCTTATAAGTAAAATAAATGCCAGCACTATTTTAGAAGCAAGAAAAGAAGAAATATTAAGCTTGATAGAAAACAACGATCTTGACGCTGATATTATAGATCAGGTTAAAAGCATCATGCAAGAAGACATTGATGAAAATATAAGTCAAATATTGTCTGATGACCAAAAGAAAGAAATTGAAGATATTGAAAATGAAGCAAATGATGAAATCAAAGCAATTGCTACTGAAGTTGCTGAGGATGTAAGATTTGCAGAAGACCAGATGAATGATTTAGAAATTATGGTAAATTCACTTGCTCCAACGTTAGAGGAAATACATATTGATACCGTGAGAGCGGACCTTGAAAAAGTTTCAGAATGAATACCTTCCCGAGTGCTACGCATCGAGGTATTGACCTGTTAACTCCTCGGTTCGGAAACAAAAGTTTTTTACTTTTGTTTCTCTCACTCTACGTCGTTAATAAAGAAAAACCCGACACGATAGCCGGGTTTTTTAATGCAATAAAAATGCCGGATTAACCTACCGGCGGAGGGTTTGATGATAGTATGCTCATTTCCAATCACAATCCTCACTTAAGGTATGATCATCAGTACAAGGTTCAACATTGATATCGACTGGGATAGTCTGGTTGCATTTTACACATGGGAGGTTGGCTATTGTTTTGGTTAAACGCGTGACCATATTAAATGGTCCTTGAAAACAGACATCGATTTTTAGACAACCAACATATCCGCAATTTTTGCACAAGTAATATGCAAATACATTTCTGAATCTTTCCGCATAGATTTGACCAATATATTCTGGCTCAAGAATTTTTACTCCTAAATAATGCTCGGCAGACCGTTTGTCTATGAAGATTGTGCCAGTTTTGGTGTCGATATATTTGGCAACAAAGACCTCATCTTTGGCATTTGTCATGATAGGTTCAACTTTGACTGATCTTACATGTCGCTTGTTCCACCAAAATATAGGATGTTTGTGAGGGTTGCTGTAGATGACTGATTTCGGCAAAATTGGTACTCCAATTTTTGTTTTTTCTGCTGGGATTGTTAGGATAGTGTTCATACATATATACAATACAACCAGTAAAAAATAAAGTCAAATTCGCCCAAATCCTAAAATTAATATATAATCAAACATATGGAAATCCTACAACAACAAATCAAAAATCAAATAAAAGAAGCAATGATGGCCAAAGATACACTTAAGTTATCGGTCCTTCGTGGTCTTTCATCTGGAATAACAAACGATCTTGTAGACAAAGGTAGAACACCTCAAGGAGAACTGACAGATGAAGAAGTGTTAGCGATTATTAGACGTCAGGTTAAGCAAAGAAAAGATTCAATTGAGCAATTTACAGCTGGAGGGAGAGAGGATTTGGCTGCTGATGAGAAAGCTGAGCTTATTCATCTGGAAGTTTACTTGCCTCAAATGATGGATGAAGAAGAAGTTAAAAAAATAGTTGAAGCAAAAAAAAATGAGCTTGAAATCACAGATGCAAAAGACAAAGGCAAGTTAATGGCAGAAATAATGAAAGATTTGAAAGGGAAGGCTGACGGTACTGTGGTTAAAAATGCAGTAGACTCTCTATTTTAATACCTAACTTCAGTCTTGTCACTTAGATCTGTATCCTTTACGGATTTTATCAAGTAATATTCAAACTTACCATTACTATCGGTAGAGTATTCTGTCTTATATATTTCGTAAACCTTTTCCTTAGTTTTGCTGTCTTCTTTTTGTAAAATATAAAATACATATCTATTTCCAATCCAAGTTCCACTAATAGCTTCTGTAGCCTCAAGCGGAACCCTATATATTGTTTGAGGGTATTCAGCTTTCAATAACTTATCAAAGTCATTGCCAGAAAAAGTAAAAATTTTATACTCTCTATCTTTGATAATTGCATATATGTCAGATGATTTTACAGATAAGTCTGTGGTATTTTTTCTTATATCAAATCCAGTATCACCTCTGAGTCTCATTATGTTAAAGTCTCTCTGGTCTATTTGATTAGTTTTCAACAGATATAAAAAGAAAGCTAATCCGAGCATTAACATAAATAAAATAAATTTTTGCATACTGCTATTTTAGCATATAAAATTTATTTACTGCATTCCGTTTCAGTCCTCGGCAATTTGTCTAAGGCAAAGTGTTATTCCGTAAATAAATTTAGAAGATTGTAAACAAAAAAACCAACCAGTTAAAGTCAGCATTTTTATCATCCTTCAAACTATAAGCCGAATTCTGTATCAAATAAATTTGACGACAACCATTTATCTGGGATGAAGATTGCTCTTCACCTCGAGCGGCACTTGCGCATAAAGCGCACACGGCCTTGCACGTATGTAAGAATTTAGCCGTTTCATTCTTGCTATTTTTGCAACACTGATAGCAAGATTAACCTCGTGTAGGTCCATATCAATTTTCAAAGATATGCGTCACTGTTCGCATCTCCTTGTCACCAAGGACGGGGATTACCCGCTACAAGTCTGCTCTTTTACAAGCACGTGTTCGGACTTTCCTCTAGAAAATCTTGCGAAATTCCAGCGATTGTCTGTTTGGAGGACATATTATTTTTATAGCATTTATGATGCTTTGTCAAGGAATAGTCACTATATATAATCTGCTACAATAAACCCAATGAAATTAATAGAAATTTTAAAGGCTAAGTCCATACAAAAGACTGCTGTTATGATCGCCGTCTTTACTCTGCTAAGTCAACTGCTATCACTGGTCCGAGACAGGTTGTTCGCAAATCAGATAGGTGCCGGCCTAGTTTTGGACAGTTACTATTATGCCTTCAGGATTCCTGACATCTTGTTTGCAATATTTACGAGTTTGGTTTCCGTGACTGTCCTTATACCTCTTTTGATAAAATATGACAAAGCAGAAGACCATGTAAGCATGAAAAAAATAAAAGATTGTATATTTTTTTC
>JAYSOO010000026.1:0-5095 GCA_043722755.1 Candidatus Parcubacteria bacterium | reverse complement strand
TATATCTTTTGTTGGTATAAATTTACTGATTAACCCTGTTGTATTCCTAAGAACTTTTCCTTCATACAATATGCGCGATAATTCAATTTTGTTTTGATCAAACAATACAGACTCTATTTTATATTTATTATTAGCAAAATCATCACCATCTGTATTACTAAAGCAGGTTACTAAAGTTGCCTCTTTACCATCTTTAAGTGGATATGAATCAACTCCAGAAAAATTAATTTTTGTACCCGATTGCCCTTTTGCAAAAAATTTTACATTTGCTATTGTTTTCTCTCTAAATATTGAAGTATTTTTAGTTTTAACTGAAGGTTCTGCTGTTATCGAAAGATAATAAACAGGTACGTCCACCTTGTTTACTATATATGTAAGTTTTACTTGTGACTTTGCAGGCACTATTACAACTTCAGACTTTGTATTCAACTTTTTTGTCGTATCATATGAGTTTGTTGAATATAAATCATACGTAACTTTCATTTTTCTATCTTCATTGCTTGGATTATATATAGGTACAGTAATAGGCATTGATACATCGCTTTCATGTTGATTATATTGAAAGTCTGGAACATATGCTTTTTCTCCAAGCATTATTTTTGCTTGATCAAGATATATGTGATCAATTTTATTTCCTTCAACAGAAAACAAAATTTTTGCATTACCATTGCCTGATCGAAATGATACATCACTAAGATTAAACTGACCATTCTCAACAGCATAAAGCATAATCTGATACTCTCCAGCTGGTGCATTTAAAGGAAGGATATAGTTGTGGGAAATTTTAAATTCTTTTTTTGCTGCCAGGGTTATGTCGGAAGCTACATCAAATTCATCAAGTATAATAGTCCTTGAATTAGAAATATTTTTAACTATGCGAGCCTTAACGTCAATTTTGACTAAAGGATAATTATTTTGATTTACAATTCCCCCTTCTATCAACACAGGATCACCAGCTTGATATGAATCAGATCTTATTCCAAAACCCGTAGTTAGATTTCCAAATTTATAATAATCAAAACATGCAGCAAGCTCTCCTTCTTTTACATCCTGAGGATTTATCACAGACTTAGAGGTCGTGTCATCAATCGACAATGATGATGTTGAAGCATTGTCGATTTTTGCCAGAGCGGGAATTGATAAAATTAATAAGACGAAACAAGTCAAACTAAAATATTTTTTCATATACATATTTTATATCATTTTTTTTAAAAACACCATGATAATCAATAAACGGTCAATCTATTTTGACAGATCTCCTATCTGCATCTTCAACATAGTCAAACCTTACATTCATATCAGGTTTTATATTTTCATTCTCTATCACACTTGGCCACTCTATAAATATTAAATTTTTATTATCTTTCAAATATTCTTCAAATTTTATCTTCAACAAATCGTCATAAGAATTTAATCTGTATGCGTCAATATGTATCAAATTTTCAAAATCCTCAACATGAAAATCATATCTTTTTAAGATAGTAAAAGTTGGACTTGTTATGTCTGCGGTCAGACCAAGATGTTTGCATAAATTTTTAGTAAAAGTTGTTTTGCCAGAACCTAAATCACCCCACAAATACACAACAGTAGCCCTGTCTTTATTTTTTACAGACTTTAATTCATAAACAAACTCATCAAAGATATTTTCCATGAATATACAATAAACAAAAACACCCCATTTAACAAGGGTATTTTTGTATTATATTTTTTTGACCTAGAGTTATATGTTTTCTACAATCAATCTTTTTCTAGCTTGATAGATAAATGTGAACACCGCTGCTAACACCACTGCCATAAGAGCAATCATGTAATGAACAAAAGTAAGAGACAAACCTGTTGCAGGCAACTGACTTAAGTAAACTCCTGATACAGGTGTTCCTGAAGTGATGTTTGGAGTTAGATTAACTGATGATGAATTATAAGACACACCTGCATAACCACTTACATTCATTGAACAGTTTGTTGTTATAGAACGCCCTCCTGAAGAAACAGTAACACTTGCAGTTTTTGTACCTGGGTAATTGTATTGTCTACTTGTATACTGGTTATTACCAGTTAACCCATCTGTACCCGACCAAGAGTATGAATATGCTCCAGTTCCACCGTTTGATGTTACTGACCAAGTCACAACTTGATTTATATTAGCATTTGTAGGGTTTGCATAACAAACAGCAGTCAGATTATCATTGTTTGTATCGTTTCCAAAAGTCACATCACAAGATTTTGTAATAATCTCTTGATCAGATCTTATTGTTACGACAATATTTTTTGTACCTGGTGTATATGATGTAAACGAAGTACTTGCACCTGTTGCAGAGTAGATATCCCCTCCCCATGAATATGTATAATTACCAATTCCGCCTGATGCATATGCTGTAGCTACTACAGTTTGTCCAAGTCTCGCGTTTTGAGGAGTTATTATACAATAACCATTTAAAGCTATACGACCTGGATTATGTACCACAGCATTACCTGTTGGGTTTGTATAAACATATACGTTGTTAACGTTGTTATTTATAGCAGTTGCCGATGATGATGAAGTAGAATTTGAACTAGCTGTGTTTGTGTTTTTGTTAGAATTTGAACTATAGTTGTCATTGTAGTTTGACGCTGGTGATGCCGATGTTGAACCTCTGTATGAAGGTAAACTGTATCCACTGTAGCTTGAACCACTGTATGATGGGGTGTAACCGTATGAAGGAGATGAGTAGGTTGAAGGAGCATTGTAATAGTCAGAGTATATAGGAGTGTAACCATAAGTCGGCACATAGTCATATGCTGAAGATCCACCTCCCCAAGATCCCCATCCACCCGTATCATAACCACCGTTATCAAAACCGTATGAATTATCAGCTGATGCCAAGTTTGGTATAGTAAATAAAGCAAATAATACTATAACCGCCATTTTTTTGATTTGTTTGTTTGTATTTAACATAATGTATATATTATATCATACCTGAACTATTTGTCAAGCATTTTATTAACTATTAATATACATTCTGTTATTAGTATAGCATAATATGTACAAAGAAAAAACCCGGTTTTTAAACCGGGCGACCTTATAAACACTGGGTTTTAGGTCATTTTTAGAGATGTTCGATGATGATTTTAGTCACACTGAATGAGTACATTACCTCACACAACTCATTAACACGCATGCAACCGCCGGATTGGCCAGAGTTATTACCGCCATGGGCAAAGAATCCGTCGTATATATTGATTGGGTATGTCATATATACATCGTATCCAACCTTCTTGGTGGTATGACAGGAAAGCCTAGCAGGCTTTCCACAAGCCTTAGTAGCTGCCTTTTCTGGATCTTTATAAGCATAATAGGTACCGACCTTTGGCTGCATCGACCTTTGTGAGTTTGTCCTTGCACGTCCAGAACCGATGATTTGACCTTTTTGGACTAGGTCCATAGTGGCCAACCCATCAGCCTTGATACGGAAATGAATAGTAGTAGCAACACTTTTTGGAGCATCTACAGCCCACCAAGACACTGTTCTGAAAGAGTCAGATGTCCCATACTTTGAAGCCTCAGCAGCACAAGCAACTATTGGACCTTTTAATCCAATAGCAACGCCTGAAAATGATGAGTCAGAGTTACTCTTGTCCAAATGTTTCCAAAGATCAAGCCTGTTTACTCCTTGTGATTCAAGGGTTTGAAGTTTATTTTTCAAAACTTCAGGACTTAATCGTTGCAATCCACCAGATGCAAATCTGACAGTAATAGACTCTTGAGCAGAGGAAATACCAATAAAAAAAGACAAAGTAAGCAGAATGATTGTTTTCATGTTTTTTGTTGTAGTAAAAGTTCGATATAACTTGTTTATATTATCATGTTTTATATATAAAGTCAAGGATAGTAATGGTCAAAAAACCAATAATACTCTTATATTATAAAGAAAAACCACATCTCTCTGAGATGTGGCAATTGATTTTTAGTGTTTTCATCACTAGGGTTCCTAACGAACACGACGAACTTGGCATTTGAAACCTACCTCCGTAGACACCTCCTCGTTTGAGGGTGAGCGATGATGCTTTTCAAAATACCTGGCAGCATAATCAGATGCCTGTTTGCACAGAGTTGGATTATTACTACTCCAAAGCCGAGCCTCAAAATAGGCCGTTTCGGTTTTTTCAGTCCCTGTTTGGACCCGTTTTGTCCCTGTTTGGACCCTTCCGTCGGGTTTTTGTCCAGGATAGAATGGTTTGAAGGAACGCTGACCGGATTGATGTTGTTTTTGTTGACCTTGCTGAGGACCGCCTTGTGGGACGAACCGCACACAAGATGTCATGGTAATACAAAGAATGACATAAACAATTTTTTTGAACGTTTTCATATATTGTATGGTTTGGAGTTTTGTTTTGTTTGAGTGCAGAGAGTCGACTGCATAGTCGACCTTACGTCTACATATATTAACATAATACACAATAAAAGTCAAGTATACACATCACACCACTAGCACAAAACACCATAAACATTTACAATACACACATGACTATAATCTTTGATGAAGATAAGAAGAATTTACAATTAAAACAAATGAGACAGGAGGAAGATGAGAGATTGGTAAGAATGCTTTCAGATAGATATTCTATTCCATATATTAACCTTTCAACAGTTTCCATTAATACTGATGCCCTTCGATTGCTTGATCAATCAGATGCTAAAAAATCCGAGTGTGTGATCTTTGACATTATTGGTAAAAAAATCCATCTTGCAATCTATAATCCTCAAAATCCAAACATGGAACCGACAGTTGATGGATTAAAAAGAAAAGGGTATGAGATAACATTCTACATAACTTCGATGTATAGTATCGAAAAAGCTTTTGCTTTATATAAAGACTTATCTTTTGCTGTTGAAACAGAGGCAGGGTCACTCGACATCTCCGATAATGAGATCGAGGCATTGGTTGAAAAAACACAGAGCATAACCGATATAAAGGTTTTTATTGATGAAGCCTTGAAAGAAAAAAAGAGTCATAGGCTTTCAAAATTGTTAGCAGTTATTATGGCTGGAGGACTTGCAACAAAAGCATCGGATATACACATAGAAGCAGAAGAATCGTATTCCAAACTTAGATAT
>JAYSOO010000025.1:0-13273 GCA_043722755.1 Candidatus Parcubacteria bacterium | reverse complement strand
TGTCAGATAAAAAATACGTGATAGATATGAATCCTGGTCGTAAAGCTATGGGTGAAAAAACTGAGGAAACTATATCATTTCATCATCCTTTACAGTACTTTTCCAAGATATTCAATAAGCACGGCTTTGCCATATCAAGGATAGAGGAGTGGATTTCACACAAAAAGAGCGAAGAAGGGGGTAGACAAAAGGCTGAAGATGATTCACGTAAAGAAATACCGATGTTTATGTGCCTAGAGTTGGTATTTGTTGCTAAATAAAGAAAAAAAGAATATATTTAATATATAAATGTTTAGAATTATACGATACATAGTCATATTGATATTAATACTGCTCAGTCTATTTTTATTGCATAAAAACAGTGCATGGTTTCAAGATAAGATTGAAATTGCAAAGCTTTTTTTCACTACTATTAAAAATGATACAAACTCGTCTTCTGATGACATATATAATCAGATAAGTGGACAGGATTTTATTGGAGGACTGGCTAGTTCAACAAAAGGAAGCACCTCAGTCAAAGGCTATTCTAAAGCAGGGATCCTGGATAAACCTAAAACTACCGCAAAGATAAGTATTGATGGAATTATTTATTACACAAACATTGAGCGACAAAAAGCTGGATTAAAACCTCTCGCTAAAAATACCAAATTAAATAAGTCGGCTACTTTTAAGACGGATGACATGTTTAGCAATCAATATTTTGAACACACGTCGCCTGATGGGAAAACTGCGGCAGATTTGATTAAGTCTGTAGATTATAAGTTTCAAATAGTTGGGGAAAATCTGGCATTAGGTATTTTTGACACAGATAAATCTTTAGTGCAGGCGTGGATGAATAGCCCTACTCATAAGGCCAATATTTTAAATCCAAAATACACAGAAATGGGGGCAGCTGTAGGTATAGGTGATTATAAAGGTCAAAGACAGTGGATGGCAGTGCAGCATTTTGGTAAGCCGATGCCTGTATGTATAGAGATAGATGAAGTTGGTCAAAAAAACATAGACGCAGAAAAGGATGAACTTGAAGTCGAAGAGAGGGAGTTGCAAAAAATGGCTGGGGTCATAGAATCGGATCCATCGATAAGTAAGGAATATATAGATAATTATAATAATAGGGTAAGTGTTTACAACGAGAGGTTAAATAAATTAAGAGTAACGATTGTGGAATTTAATCAAACCATCGTTGATTATAATAGTTGCGTGAAGACATAAAGGAAACCAATACCACAAGGGTACTTCTGTTTTACCAAGGCAAAACAAGTCGTATCACAAGGGTACTTCTGTTTTATCAAGGTAAAACAAGTCGCACCACAAGGGTACTTCTGTTTTACCAAGGTAAAACAAGTCGCACCACAAAATAAGCCATCCAAGGAAAGGATGGCTTATTTTTATTAACGACGTAGAGTGAGAGAAACAAAAGTAAAAAACTTTTGTTTCCGAACCGAGGAGTTAACAGGTCAATACCTCGGAGCTTTGTTTCGACACATGGAACAAACTTTGTTTGTTCCATGTGATACCTCGATGCAGAGCACCAGGGTGGTATTCATTGCTCAGGTTTTTTGAGGATTGTCTTAAATCCACAAAAGGGCAAATATAGCCAAACTGTACGGTATAATACGAGCCATCCTGAACACTAGGAGGGCCGTGTGGTCACGTTCCGTAATATGCTTGTAAAACATGCTCTCTGTTGATATTTCTATTAGTCCACATCCTATATGACTTATAAATAAGAATAGTGACAAGAGTAAAAAAGAAATATTTGCTTCATTGGTAGGGCTGACTAGTAGCACAAAAACACTGAATACGGCAGTTATGGTCAGACCTATTTTAAATAAACCTTTCTCATTATGTCTTTTGTCCTCCATGTTTCCAAACGGTATTTGCACCAAGATAAAAGGAGCGGTCATGGCTGCTAATATAAGGCCTATTTTATTCCAGTCAAACAAGAATGTGCTATGTAGATATATGGGTAGCATTATTGCGATAGACCCGTAATACAAGTGTAATAATGACTGGGTTATAAAAGCTCTACGATCCAGCTTGTCTTGAAAAAATCCTTTTAACTTGTCAAAAATATTTATATGGTCAGGTTCTGAATTTTCCAATACAAGAGGGCTTGGATTTTTGATATGGTGAAATATGAGATACAGGAAAGGGAACAATATTGCTGATGAAATCAGGTATACTACGGGCAATTTTCCAATACTCAGCGTGCTCATGATCAACGGTGTTATTACAAAAGGTATATTCCAAACAGTCAGATATACCCCTCGACTTCTACCTCTATCTTTTATGTTTGTATATGCCTCAAACAATGAATCAAGATTAAACATTATATAGGCCGTTATTGAATGATGAACTATGAATATAGCCGTAAAGATATATGCATTTTGATATACTGTAAAATAATACATCGATATCAAACACAATATTTCAATACATGTCGCAACATAGATATTTTTTTTTATATTGTCAGTAATGCCTTTTCTCAATATGGTTAAGAAAATGCATATACCAAAAAGTGAGGCTATGCCATATATTGATAAAACCTCACTTGTTTTTAAGCCAAATATATACCTTAAGGTTGATGAGTTAACAAGAAAAACAAAAACATGATGGAGGGATATAAAAAAAATGGAAAGATATAAAGCAGTTTGCACCCTTATTGGTAAATATTTTTCCATTTGATTTATTTAAATTATTTTTGACTTAAAAGCTGATTCACAATTTGCTTGATCACTTCGTACGGTAGAGCACCTAATCCTTCTCCTTGGTCGTTAACTAAAGGAATAAATTCACCTTTATATTTGATAAGTGTGTAAGGTGTTCCTTTTGCACCTGCCTTAAGTGATTCGTCATATGATGCTCTTACTTTGTCCGCATATTTTCCACTATCTAAACATGTTTGGAATTTTGCAATATCAAGTCCAACTTTACTTGCTATTTGAGGAAGCTGGGCTAGATCAAGTCCGTCATTTGATGGTGTTACTGCATATAGTTCATCAATATATTTCCAAAACATATCAGCTCCTCCGATTTCAGCGGCACATTCTGTAGCCTCAGCTTCTTTGGCAGCTTTTTTGTGTAATGGGTTATCTCCGTAAGAAATAGGAAAATGTCTATATACCCATGCCACTTGGTTGTCTCCACCAAATTCATCAAATATTTTTTTCATTGTTGTGTGGTATACCTTACAGAATGGACACTCTGTATCAGAATATTCTATAAGAACGATTTTGGCATCTTTATTTCCTCTGATATGGTCCGTACTATTTATATCTGTAAATTCGGCTTTAGGTTGAGACAATGCAGACTTGATCAAGTCTGCATTGTTAGTTTTAGGTGTTTTTGAAATATCACCTCTTGTATACAATGCTATGGCAATTAATATGCCAGCCACGACTATCGCGACAGGTGTTACAAGGTTTGAAATATTTTTTTTATTTGTTACTACTTGCGGTGTTGAATTTGCATTCGTAGTTTCGTTTTGTGTATTTTCCATGTTCCTTATTATAAAACAAATTATAAAACAATACCATCCAAAAAAGTATGGTATTGTTTTATAATTTGTTTAGTAGTTTTAAGATCAAAAAAATTTAAAAAGGCAGAGAATAAGTTAGCATGCCATCAGATTCTGTATTTTTTTCCCAATCTTTTGTCTCTATTGGGATGACTCTTTTCTCTGATCCATCTGTGTAAAAAAGCTTCTTTTCTTTCATCGCGTATTCATAGACTTCTTTGGTCACCTTTACGTCACCTTTACAGTATTCGATGATCTTATCTATCTCGCCATTTTTCCACCAAGTGATAGCCTCGAGTCCATTGCCTGTTTTTCCAACACCTAGCGTTGCTTGAGCGATGTTATCAAGTCCTACGCGACGGCCGATTGACTTCTGCACCTCTTTTAACAGATCTACGTGACGGAATTTTGTCAGGTCTCCATTATAATATTTGTTCATGATAGGTAAATCAAAATGATCACCATTGAATGTGACAATGATATCAGTTGCTTCTAGTTTGGGCCAAAGTGTTGAAATGGTGTTCAGGTCATAACTTTCATATAAGCCCGTTTTTGTATCATATGTACACATGATTGAGAGGTCCAAGTCGACAGGGTTGTTGCTATTGGCCATGGCAAACGTATTTTGTGTTTCGATGTCGAGAAAGATTTTATGAAGCATGGGGGTATTTTAGCATAGGTAGAACTTTATGAAAAATTTATGTTTTCTTGATATTTACTTTTATAAAACTTTATGGCGGGTTTGATAGGATTTGTTGATGGATGAAGAATATAACAAATGGAATGATAAAAAGAAAAAAATAAGTAAATCATTGTTAAAAAACGAAACTTTTCCAAACAATGGAGAAGTTTGGATGTGTATATTAGGAAAAAATATAGGGCACGAACAGGACGGGGGACTAATTAATTTTTCCAGACCCATGCTGGTTTTAAGGAAGATAAATAATGGCTTGTTTATTGTGGTGCCGTTATCCACGAAGCAAAAAAACATAGATTATTACTATAATTTTGCAGATACCGATGGGAACAACGTCTCTGCTATATTGGCGCATGTGAGATGTTTAAGCATTAAAAGGTTTGAAAGGAAACTATACACTTTTGATAGTGAAATATTAAAAAAAATAAAGCATAAGATTATAATTTTATTTTTCAATTAGCATAATCAAAAACCTTCTTTTTACAGAAGGTTTTCTCGGAGCTAGATTAATAGCGCTGTGTTTGTATTTTATCAAAATTAAACCATCTGTCAAGTATTATCGACTCTCACTTTCGTATAGGTCTTTGTATATAGGGCAAGATGTTAGAAGTTCAGTATGATGCCCGTCGCCAACGATTCTTCCTTTGTCGAACACGATGATTCGGTCAACAAATTTAGCGATATCTGTCATGTTGTGTGAAATTAGGATAAGAGTTTTGTCTTTATCAATTTCTTTTAGATTTTCAAAAATCTTCTTGCTTGAAGTTGCATCGATAGATGCGGTTGGTTCATCAAGGATGATAATAGGTGAGTCTTTGTAAAATGTTCGGGCTAATGCGAGTTTCTGCCATTGTCCTTTCGACGGTTTTACACCTTTCATGTATACACCAAGTTGCTGTGTGTATGAATTATCCCATTTTTCTATGAATTCATCCGCGGTGGCAATCTTGGCTGAAAATTTTATCTTTTCCATGTCAATCTCGCCTTTGGCAGATAGACCTATGTATTCATTTACTTTTAATGCTGGTTGTGAGTAATCTTGGTATAAAGCTGAAAAATTATTCATTATACTTTCTTGAGATAAGTCTTTCAGATTGTTTCCATATAAGATGATATCGCCTGATTGCGGTTGATATAGATTTAACAGAAGCTGTATAAATGTGGTTTTTCCGTTTCCGTTTTTTCCAACTACAGCTATTTTCTGACCTTTGTGTATTATCAAATTATCTATATGTAGGTTAAAATCAGACGCGTCTTTTTCTCTTATCATAGCTTCAGGTTTTTTAAGACCAAAATATTTTGTAGCAATAGTATCTATCTCATTATTTAGTTTGTGCAATCCTTCAAATCTTGTGTCTTCATATTTAAAATTAATGTTTTTTAATTCTAAAATATCATTTTCTTGAGAAAATTTTTGACCAATCATTTTATCTGTATTTTCCATAGTCTCAGCTTGTAAGAATAAATATTTTGAAGTCACAACACTTTCATACTGACTAGGCAAAAACCATGAAAGTTTGTTTACGTAACTCTCAAGTCTGGAAACTTGCACTATGACAAGGGTGGCGGAACCAATAAGCATTATTCCTGAGATTACATCTTTAATTACAAAAAACTGAATTATAAATATTATCAAAGTCATCGTCAAACTAGATATGAATCCAATGTTTGCATAGCGATTAAGGATATTTATCTGGGTATTTGTAAAACCATCTTTCCAATTTCTATACAGGCTTATAAATTTGTTTGCATTGCTCGAACTTTTTGCATCTTTCAAGGCTTGGTAATTTACCATCATGTTGCTATATATGCCGTAATACTTGTTCTCTTGCAGACTGCTTTCCCAGTTTTTTCTTATCACGAAGGTTCTGGTAAATGAAAAATAGAATCCAGGCAATGATGCTAATAATATAAGTGAGGCAAATATCCAATTATATGAATATGTTATATATGCGGTGAACAATAAGTTCACAATGATACTTATAAATTCAGGTATGCTATTTGTTAAAGATGTTTGAGCATATCTTCCTTCTCCATTAAATTCAATTCTTTGTCTTAGTTCTTCATAATCGCTAGAATCTACAAACGGTATTGTAAAATCTTTTTTCTTGCTCAGTTGATCTGCATAAACTTGGTCATTTAGTTTTCTTTGCATTGATATAGAAAGTTTGTTGTTCAAAAAACTAAATAAAGATTCCAAAAAGGTAAACGCAATCAAAAAACCAAAAATAGGCAAGATATATTTCATAATTCCTGTCCCATAATTTTGCTGCATGCTGTTGGCCAAGCGAGCATTTATTATGTTTATAACATTTGATAAGATGGGAAATGTTATCAAAACTCCCAAACGAAATATCGTTCCTTTTTTGTTCATACTATATACGTACTTAAGGCATTTAAACGCAACTTTGATATATTCTTGAATTATATAGATGAATTTCATAAATAACATTATACCATGCTTGTCAAGTCTTCATGTGTAGGTAATAAAAAACACCCTCAATGTGCTATATTAAACAAAATGAAAGACGACATTTTTCACATAGACCTACATGGCCTTAACATGTCAGAATCCAAAAGAGTATTGGACGAGATTTTCGAATGGCTGAAAGTAGAAGGAAAACATGTTAAAAAACTCGAGATAGAGGTGGGTATGGGCAATCGCTCAGCTATGGGACCTGTCCTGCCGAGCCTCGTTATAAACTACCTTAAAGATAAAGATTTGATAGGGGAATTCTTCGAGGGAATCGTAAAAGTAAACTTGAACACTGAAAAACCGAAAAGTTAATATTTTGTGTCAGCTAGAAACATACTAAAATAAAGAAATGAAATCTAAATACATTTTCGTTATAGGCGGAGTGATGTCCGGAGTTGGAAAGGGCATAGCGACTTCATCTCTCGGTCTGATCTTGAAGACCAAAGGTTACAAAATAAATTTAGTAAAGGCTGACCCTTATTTAAACGTCGATGCAGGCACCATGAATCCAACGGAACATGGTGAAGTTTTTGTTATGAGAGATGGTTTAGAAACGGATCAAGACATGGGGAACTATGAAAGATTTTTACATCAAGACATTCATCAAGTAAACTATATGACTTCAGGTATGGTCTACAAGACGGTTATTGATAGAGAGCGCGCACTTGGATATGGTGGAAAATGCGTTGAGGCAATTCCTCATATTCGAGACGAGATCATTGATAGGTTTAAAAAAGCAGCTCAGGAAAATGGATCTGATATTACGATAGTTGAGATCGGCGGAACTATTGGTGATTTTCAAAATGCCATGTTTATGGAGGCGGCAAAAACAATGAAGTTAAGAAATACTGCGGACGTTATAGTTGTTGTTGTCTCATATCTTCCAACACCTGGTGCAATAGGGGAGATGAAATCAAAGCCAACGCAAAGCGCGATACGAGAGCTCAACGGGTATGGTTTGCACCCTGATTTTATCATCGCTCGATCTGAAGTTTCACTCGATGAAAAAAGAAAAGAAAAAATTTCCATATCATGTAATGTCCCAATCGAGAATGTTATATCAGCACCAGACATAAAAAGTATCTATGATGTTCCTGTGAACTTTGAAAAAGATAAGATAGGTGAACGTATTTTAAAAAGTCTGTCTCTGAAAAATAAAAAGCCAAATGCTGAGTCTGTAAAGTTGTGGTCTGACTGGCAAAATTTTGTTAAAAACATTCATGCACCAAAGACCAAACAATTGAGAATCGCCATGATAGGAAAATACTTTGATTCAGGAGATTTTACACTAACTGATTCATATCTATCAGTGATGGAAGCAATAAAATTTGCTGCAGCTAAAGTCAAGGTTAATATAGAGATAGAATGGGTGGATTCAAAAACAATAGAAAAAAACCCGGCAATATTGAAAGATATATTTAAAAGATGTGGAGGTTTGATTGTTCCTGGAGGGTTTGGCACTACTGGAGTAGACGGAATATTAAAGTCCATAGAATATGTAAGAAAAAATAAAATACCATATCTAGGAATCTGCTACGGCATGCAATTGGCTGTTATAGAATATGCGCAGAATATTTTAAAACTTGATGGAGCACATACGACTGAGATACATAAAAACGCCAAGCATAAAATTATCGATATCATGGAGAGTCAAAAGGAAAATCTGATAAAGCTTGCTATGGGAGGTTCTATGAGACTTGGATCGTTCAAGTGTATATTATTGAAAGGAAGTATAGTATCTCAGCTATATAATACGGATGAGGTTGTTGAAAGGCATAGGCATCGATATGAGGTGAATAATGCATATGTTCCCGATCTTGAAAAAGCAGGATTAAAATTTTCTGGAAAATCGGTAGATGGAAAATTGATGGAGATGATAGAGCTGGGGAAGGACAAGCATCCGTTTTTTGTGGCAACCCAGTCTCATCCAGAATTTTTATCGAGACCGACTATTTCGCACCCTCTGTTTGATGGGTTGATCAAGGCAATGATGGGAAAATGAATACCACCCCGATGCAGAAACAAAAGTATACACACTTTTGTTTCTCTCACTCTATGTCGTTAATAAAAAAAACATTTTACCTAATAAATCAACATGATCCATGTTAAAATATAACTCATGAAATTCGTAAAAATCCTACTAACTTTAATGACACTTTTCTTATTACTTGCTGGCGTAAAAGTCATTTCCTCAAAATATGCAACAGTAAAAAATATACCTGAACCTACAAAGGTAGATGACTTAGTTTTTGATCATCCTCAGGTCGAAGAAAAAAAAGTCATACACATAAAGACCCCTACAGAAGTGCGTGGTATCTACGTATCGGCAAATAGTTTTCTATACAAACCATTTCTCGAAAGACTTGACATGATGCTTGACACAACAACTATCAATAGCATTGTTGTTGATATCAAAGATGCTCCTGGAACGATTGATTATGATATTGGTTTTGATACTCCTTGCGCAAAGCCCCTTATTTCAAATGAAGACTTAAGGGCGAAGCTTGATTATTATCATTCAAAAAATATCTATGTGATCGCACGTATTGCTGTAATGCGCGATGAATGTTTTGTAAAAAATAATCTGGAATTAGCGGCAATGAAAAATGACAACACTCCTTGGAGAGACGGGAAGGGGTATTATTGGTTGTCACCTCACGAATTGAAGACCGCTCAATATATTGTAGACATCAGTAAGGCAGTATATTCATCTGGTTTTGATGAAATACAATTAGACTATGTTCGATACCCGTCTGATGGTCAAATGAAATTATTAAAATATGAATTTTCTGATGGAATAAATGCCTCATCAACAGAGTCACAAAAAAGAAGACAGACTTTGAAAAATTTTGTCGGGCATATTCGAAAAGAATTAAAAGATATTCCTCTATCTGCGGATGTGTTTGGTATGGTTTTGACAGATAAGGATGATTCAGGTATCGGACAACATTTGGATGACTTTGTGTCGAATGTTGATTATATATCAGCCATGATATACCCGTCTCATTTTGCAAAGAATTGGAATGGTATAAAGAATACAAATAGAAATCCATATCAGACTGTGTATGATTCAACTAAGATGGGACTGAATAGAATAACAGCCAGCAATGGGACTTCTACGGCCATTAAGATTACAAGACCTTGGCTACAAGATTTTTCAATATATGGAGTTGATTACAATCCAACAGAAGTGAAGGCTCAAATCAAGGCATTGAATGATTTGGGTGTTAAGAGCTATTTATTATGGAATGCATCGAATATATATACGAAAGGAGTTATCGATAAGATATAGATATTAATGGATGTTTTCAGGTTAGAGTTCAAGACGTGTGTATTGACATTTTATGAATATGGTATATAATCATGCAAATCGGGGCAATGTCGTCTCGTGTAAAAAAGTAGGACATTACATTACAATGGCATTTAGAAATCAAAAACAACCAAGAAACAAAGGTATTTATATTCATGAGACTGCCGAGTTCGCTAATTCTGATGAACTTTGTGCCTTTGCAGCTCCATTTCAACGAGCTGGCTACAGGCTCATAGCATGTGAGCGAATAAGAATGATTCTTGAGGACAAGGGTTTACCTGTTATGCCAATAGAAAAATTTACCAAGCTCACGGGTGTAAAAATCGGGGATGCTCTCTCTGTTTCAACAGAAGAACTTCATGATAAAAACTTTGTGTTCATCGACATTCTTGTTGTTGGCGGTCGGTCAACCGATATGATCTGCTCAGGTTTGGTCAAGCAGGCCTACCGTGGTAATCGTATAGTTTTGGCTGATCTGAATGATCGAAAGCCCCTTATTGTAGCACTTTCCAGCGCGGGAGGTGTTCGTTGGCGACATAGGTTGTCACTTCTGCTCAAGGCAGCAATGCTCTTCGGTCATGAAGAACGATTTGAGCTTGTTGAAAAGCTTCTGTCGAAAACTTCTGAAAACAAGGAAGTGGTCAATAAGACAGCATCTGTGGGCTCGACCTAATTTGTTTCAAAACCCAAAAAACGGCACCAGGACCATCCTGTGTGTCGTTGTTTTATTAACGACGTAGAGTGAGAGAAACAAAAGTGTGCACACTTTTGTTTCCGAAAACCGACGAGTTAACGGTGGTTAATACCCAAGTCTTTGACTTGGCACATGAACGAACGAGGTTTGTTCATGTGATACTTCGATGCAGAGCATCAGGGTGGTATTCATTTTTCCAGATTGGTACGGGATTGATATTTTTAGTAAATGATATATAGTTCACGTATCGAGATAATGATATCTCGATGAACCTAACATCATCACATGGAAAAACAACAAACGGCACTTTTAAGTGTCTCAGACAAAACTCCTACATTTTTTAACTTGGTAGGAAAACTCCATCGCTATGGCTACAGGCTCATATCTTCAGGTGACACCTACAGGAAACTCGTCGAAAAAGATTTACCTGTGACAAACGTGGTCGAGATTACAGGCCTTGGTCCAGTCCTCGGTCATCGTGTTGTCACTTTGTCTCCACAGATTCATGAAGGTCTTCTTACTGACCCTGATAATCCAGCAATGGTTGCAGAGCTTGAAGGTCTGAGTTGGCCAATGATCGATCTTCTTGTTTGTACTTTTTACCCGTTGGAGGCGACAATTGTCAAAGATCCAACCGATATTAGTACTATTATTAAATCGATTGACATCGGTGGTCCAGCAATGGTCCGTTCTGCATGTAAAGGCAAAAAGTTGGTTCTGACTTCAGAAAGTCAATATGATGAATTCATGCAGCGTTTAGAAGATCGAATGATTACTCAGTCCTACCGTCTTCTCCTCCAGGTCGAGGCAACCGAACGTGTTTATCAGTATGCCAAAGCAGAAAGGGATTTTCGGCTTAGCTTGGTGGTTTGATCAGTCTCCGTCATCAATTCAAAGCACCCAGATTCCTACGATCTGGGTGCTAATTTCATTTTACAAACCCTTAACCTCAAACCCTTTTTCCTCAAACTCCTTCTCTCCAATTATCACCACATTTTTTATATTATTTTTTTCAGCTGTTTTCATCAAGTCTCCAACTTTTTTATTGTCGTAATTTATCGAAACATTCTTACCTTCATCTCGAAGCTTTGAAGCTACAGTCTCCGCATATGTCACAATCTTGTCATCATCTGAAACCAATCCGATCATCACATCCACAGTATTTACAAACTCAGGCAACAGATTTCTTGATTCTAAAAAGTTCCGCATAGGAACATCTCCCAAACCAAAACCTATGCCCGAGATGTTTACATTATCCTTAACTGTCTCAAACAAGTCTATAAGATTAGAATAGCGTCCTCCTCCAAACAGAGCTCTATTGTTTTCCGGATCATTGTCATATACTTCAAAAACTATGCCTGTGTAGTAATCAAAACCACGAACGATGTTCTGGTCAAATTGTATATTTTCAATTCCTGCATCCTTGCAAGCAGATATGATCTCGTTTACATAATCCAACTCTTTTTTAACTTTCTTGTTATCAATCTGATCTACATCAGCATATTCTTTGTCTGTAATTTTGTTGTACTCTGTCTGAAATTCCTTAACTGTGATCTTATCTCTCCTGTCTATTAGTCTTTGAAATGTCGTAGCTTCATTTTCATCAAATTCATAATAATTTTCATATACAGAATTAAGTAAAGTTCTTGAGTTTATCTTGATTGTAAAGTCAGAAGAGCTTGCTTTAAAATTGAACAAAATTTTATTTATAAGTTTCAAGATTTCAATATCGTAAAATTTATCATTTTTTATATTAAGGATATCCACATTCAATTGCCAGAATTCTCGAAGACGCCCACGTTGAGGCCTTTCATAGCGAAAACAGTTTGGTATAGAGTATAAACGAAGAGGGAATGACAAATCTCTTTTTTTGGCAGCTATCATTCTTGCAAGAGTTGGAGTCATTTCGGGACGCAATGTCACTTCGCGCTCGCCACGGTCAGTGAATGAGTATGTTTGATTGTTGATTATTTCTTCACTTGTTTTAGCCCTGTATATCTCTGAATTCTCAAGTACAGATGCATTATATTCTTCAAATCCAAAAGATTCCACCGTCTTTCTCCATGTTTCAAAGATATAATTCTGAAAAAAGACATCTCTCGGATAGAAGTCTCTTACTCCTTTATAGTTTTCTGTTTTCAGCTTTTTCATTATTAAAATATAGCATATTTTTAGATTATTATTCAGACTCTATTTTATCGACCCTTAACACCAAAGAATTGAATTCATATGGATTTATGAGGTTTTTATCTAGAAGATCAAATTTTTTATCAACGGTGCTGAACCTGTTATCTATATTTTTTTCTAGGTTCTCAAATCTCTTATCTATAGCTTCAAAACCGTCTACTACATATGTCTGAAGGGTATCAAACTTCTTATCGAGACCGTCAACTTTTTGATCAAGATCATCAAACTTATTATCTAAACCATCGACCTTTTGATCAAGACTATAAACTCTCTTATCGAGACCGTCGACCTTTTGATCAAGATCATCAAACTTCTTATCTAAACCATCGACCTTTTGATCAAGACTATAAACTCTCTTATCTAAACCATCAACTTTTTGATCAAGATCA
>JAYSOO010000024.1:0-2077 GCA_043722755.1 Candidatus Parcubacteria bacterium | reverse complement strand
ATTTACTAATCGAAGAGGCAAGAAAAAGAAAATACATAATCGCTCCAGGTTTTGAAAAATGGATGCTCGATATGGTGGGCTTGGCGACTATTTCTGACATGGTTCCTCTAACTGGCGAGAATAGGGTATTTGCATATTATGGTTTGAAAGTTTTGCAAAAAAATAAAAGAAAAGGAATTTATCATCTTTTAAGCAAGCTAAAAATTAATGAGCGGTATCTTGATGAGTCCGATATCGGGTTCTCAGTTTCACCGTGTATCAATGCTGCTTCTCGTATGAGTCATGCGATTGATGCATTCAATCTTCTCTCATCAGACATCGAGGATGTATGTATAAAATCCGCTGATGCTTTGATAAAACTCAATAAGCTTAGAAAAAGTTCTGCTGACAGTTTGATATATGATTTAAAAAATAAAATAAATGTTGATGAGATTTGTGATATTATCGCGATAGGTGATGAAAATTGGTCACCCACTATCTTGGGTCCCGCTGCTTCAAACTTGGTACGACAGTTTCAGCTTCCAGTTTTTCTCTATGCATCTGACGGAGGAGATCTTTTTCGCGGTTCATGCCGATCTGTACCTGGAATATCTTTGGTTGAAATTATGAATCATGTTTCAGAAAACTTCTTTGTTGAATTTGGCGGACATCATGCATCGGGAGGTTTTTCTTTTACTAAAGAGAAAAAAGATTTATTTGAAAATGAATTGAGAGAAGCTTTTATAAAGTATAGGCAACATCGGATAGATAATAATGTAGCTGATGAGATTAAGGTTAATGAGATTTCATATAACATCTCACATAATAGTGTTGATAATTTTTTAATCAAACATCTAGCCCAGATGAAACCATTTGGAATGAAAAATCAAAATCCATTATTTTGTATCAAACAAGTATCATTCCGTCAGATCAAATACTTCGGTAAACAAAAAGAACATATTGAATTTGTGGTTGAAAATTTTATAAATGATAAGAATCAAGTAGAGACAGCTGTTCCAGAGTTGTTTCAGGATACATACAAATACTCCTCAAATTATAATAGAAAGGATGTTGTGAAATACATCAGTTTTTTTGCAGACAATTTGCTTCAAGATATAAAAGCAAATGTTGAATATGACATATACGGACGTGTCGAAGAAAGTAATTTTTTGGGTAAAAAAGAAATACGTGTTAAAGTTGAATACATAAATGTTTCAGAAAAATAATATCACAATATATACAGATGGTTCATCACGCGGCAATCCAGGACCTGGAGGGTTTGCTTCTATTGTGGTTATCCATGATGATACTGTTATAGAACTTGGTGGGCATGATAAACATACCACCAACAACAAGATGGAACTCAAAGGCGTTATTGAAGGCCTAAAGGTTTCATTGAATAACATTGATGAAAGTATTAAAAACATAAATGTATATTCAGATTCAAAATATGTGTTGCAAGGAATAAGTACATGGATACATAATTGGAAGAAAAATAACTGGAAAACATCCGCCAAAAAAGAAGTTTTAAATCAAAATCTGTGGATGGAACTTGATAATCTAGTTGAAACAGTTTCACGAAGAAATGTGAAAATAGAGTGGAACTATGTGAAAGGCCACGCAGATAATCCTTTCAATGCCCGAGCTGATGTGATTGCTACAACTTGTGCAGATATCGGAGAGACGAAGATGTTTTACCAAGGTGACTTTGAAACATGGTACACTGCGCATAAATAATCTTTAGAAAATATTTATCAAAAATTTAACCTCATCATGTAATAATGGTGGGGTGAAGTTTTATATATTTTTAATACTCTGCATAAGTGCGAGCACTGTGACTTTTAGAAGTTATAGGATTTTTGATATAAGACAATCTGAACTGACTGAAAAATTTGCACAAAAAAAGGTGCATGAGTTGAAAAGCATTATCCAAATAAAAAGTGAGATAGGCACTTTAAACTTTAAAACAACTTTTGTTGCTGAGGACAAAGATTTTAAATACAAAGTAATTTCCCCGCAAACCGACAGTGCTATTTTTGGAGACTGTCTAAAAGCTGAAGGGATTGTTTATCGCCCTGAGATAAAAAATTCAGGAGAG
>JAYSOO010000023.1:0-13551 GCA_043722755.1 Candidatus Parcubacteria bacterium | reverse complement strand
ATATTGTAGTTGATGAAGGTATTGTTTTAAAGCGTATGATGCCTAGAGCTCGTGGCGTAGGTGCGCGTATCAACAAGAGAACATCACACATACATGTGACTTTGAGTATCATGGAAGATGAAAAGATCTCTAAAAAAGCTAATAAAACAACTGTAACAAAAACTAAATAATAATATATGACAAAAATAGTTCACCCATACGCGCATAGACTAGGAATAATTAAAGATTGGAAATCTAGATGGTTTTCACTTAATGCTGATTTCAGATTGAATCTAAAAGGAGATATGTTGATGAGAGGTTGGCTTACTGAAAATCTTAAAAATCAATACGTTGGTTTAGTTGAGATAGAAAGAAACTCAAAGGCTATCAAAGTTATCATCAATACTTCAAGACCTGGAGTTGTTATCGGTAAAAGTGGTGAAGGTGTTATAAAAATAAAAAAAGCGTTAGAAAAAATATTGTTAAAAATTGGTGAAAAAGCTCCAAACCTACAAATAGAAGTTGTAGAGATAAAAAATCCTGAAGGTAATGCATCTATAGTTTCTCAAATGATTGCTGAAGGTATAGAAAAACGTCTTCCATATAGAAGAGTTCTTAAGCAAACTGTAGAGAAAGTTATGGCTGTTAAAGACATCAAAGGTATCAGAATATATCTTGGTGGACGTCTAGCTGGAGCAGATATGGCCAGAAGTGAAGAGATTAAAAGAGGTAGAATTCCACTTCAAACAATAAGAGCTGATATAGATTATGCTCGTCATAAAGCACATATGCCTTACGGTGACTTAGGTATAAAAGTTTGGATTTATAAAGGCGATATTTTTAATAAAGCACAAAAATAATAAATAAAAATATATGTTATTCCCAAAAAAAGTAAAACATCGAAAATGGCAAGTTACTCGACGCAACGCTAAGGTACTTGTTAAAAAAACAGAATCAAGAGGTACAACCCTTGCTAATGGTTCTTATGGTATTGTAGCTACGACACAAGCTCGCATCACTTCAAATCAAATAGAATCAGCAAGAAAAGTAATTTCAAGAACACTAGGTAAAACTGGAAGAATTTGGATTAGAATTTTCCCTGATAGACCTTTTACAAAGAAAGCTGCAGAAGTACCTATGGGTTCTGGAAAAGGAGAGCCGGAAGGTTTCTGTTTTGAAACATTTGCAGGAAGAATATTGTTTGAAGTTGATGGTACTACGGAAGTTCTTGCAAAAGAAGCCTTCAGAAAAGCTAACTCAAAATTACCTGTTAAAACTAGAATGATAACGCGGTAAATTTTAACGAATTTTTAAAATAATAAAAAATATATGACAAAAGAAATAAATAGCGATACAACAATAAAAAGTAAAAAAAGAGTTCTAACAGGAGTTGTAACATCAGACAAGATGACAGATACAATTACTGTTAAAGTTGATAGATATGTAAAATTACCTAAATATAATAAATACGTAACTATATCAAAGAAATTCAAAGCTCATGACGCCGGAAATACAAAAAAAATAGGTGATAAAGTATCTATAATAGAAACAGCACCAATATCAAAAGATAAGCATTTTACATTAGTTAAATAAAATAATAATAAATATATGATACAACCAGGATCAATAGTAGCAATAGCAGATAACTCAGGCGGTAAAATCGGCCGAGTTTTCAAAGTATTGGGACATGCAGCAAAAAGATATGCATACCTAGGAGACACTGTTATATTGTCAATTCAAAAAGCTGAGCCTAGAAAACAAACTAAAAAGAAAGATATTCATAAGGCTGTTGTTGTTCGTGCAAGACAGGCTTTTAGAAGAAAAGACGGATCTTACGTTCGTTTTGATGAAAATGCAGTTGTGCTTATTGATAAAACAAAAGGTGAGCCGTTGGGAGGACGTATTTTTGGACCAATTCCAAGAGAGATTGCAGAAAGAGGGTATCAAACAATAGCATCTAAGGCCCCAGAAATAGTATAAACATAATAAAAAACATATGATAAAAAAAGGACAAAAAGTAAAAATTTTAATAGGAAGCGATAGAAACAAAACAGGAAATGTTTTGCAAGTTTTTGTTAAGCAAAATAAAGTGCTTGTAGAAGGGATTAACCTTAAGAAAACACATATCAAACCTAAATCGTCAGATGCTAAAGGATCAGTTGTAGAAGTTGCAACTCCTATACACATATCAAACGTAGCGCAAGTCTAAATAATAATAATTAATATACAAAACATATGGCTCACATAACAGCAAAAGAAAAAGTAAAAACAACATTTGACACTTTAAAGGGTGATTTCAAATATAAGAATAAATTACAGGCGCCTCAAATCAAGAGGGTGGTTGTTACTACTACAATTGGTTCTATCAAAGATCCTAAGAAGAAAGAATTGATGCTTGATAGATTGACTAAAATCACAGGACAAAAGCCTGTAACAACGTTAGCTAAAAAATCAGTTGCAGGTTTTAAACTACGTGCAGGTGATGCTTCAGGTTACAAGGTAACTTTGAGAGGTGAAAAAATGTGGGCGTTTATAGAAAAAGTTGTAAATATTGCACTTCCTCGTACAAAAGACTTTAGAGGTATTTCAGCTACTGGTATTGATTCTATGGGAAATTTTTCATTTGGTATAAAAGAACATTCAGTATTCCCAGAAACAACAGATGAAAACATTCAGGATGTATTTAGTTTTGGTGCTACGGTTGTTACTACAAGTAAAACTAAAGAAGAAACTAAGGCCTTATTAGATTTAATAGGTTTCTTATTTAAAAAATAATTTTAATATAATAAAAGAAAAACAAATAATATGGCAAAAAAATCAGTAATACAAAGATCACTAAAAACACCAAAGTTTAAAAGTCGCGTAGTTAGACGATGTTTTATGTGTGGAAGAAAGAGAGGTTATATGAGAGACTTCGATATGTGTAGAATTTGTTTCCGTGAAGCGGCGAACGAAGGACTTATCCCAGGTATTAAGAAATCATCATGGTAAAAGGAAAAATAATAATAAGTAAATAATATAAATATATGAATCACGGAATATCACAAATAATAAACAATCTAAAGACTGCAAATATTGCAGGTAAAGAAAAAACAACTTTTGGTTTTTCAAAATTTAGAAAATCAATATTGGACAAGCTGTCTGATCTTGGATTTATTTCAAATGTTAAAGTTACTGGAACTGCCCCAATACAATATATTGAAGTTACTTTGGTGTATGAAACTGATGGAAAGCCTAAGATTGCCGGAGTGCAACAACTTTCAAAATACTCAAGAAGAGTATACGGATCATACAGAGAAGCTCATCAAGTTAAGAATGGCTACGGTGCGCTGCTTGTATCAACTCCAAAAGGAGTATTAACCGACAGAGAAGTAAGGGTTCAAAAAATCGGAGGAGAATTTCTTTTTAAAATCTGGTAGCAATCAAAAGATTGACAAAAGATTGACAAAAGATTGATTCGGGTATAAAGACACCCTGCGTAAGCTAAAGATCTTCCACTTTATAAGTTATAAACTGCAAAAGTAGTTAAAGCAAAAAAATACAAAATATATGTCAAGAATTGGAAAACAAATAACAATAATACCAGAAGGAACAACTGTCACAATGTCAGAAGGCATTTTGAAAGTTGTAGGACCTAAAGGCGAATTAATAAAAAAACTTCTGCCAATAATAGAAGTTACTATTGAAGGTTCAGAAATATCATTCAAACCAAAACAAAATGATGCTTTCGGAAGATCTTTGTGGGGAACATATTCATCTCATGCTAAAAACATGATTACAGGTGTTAACACTCCATATGTAAAAAAACTAATACTAGAAGGTGTTGGATATAAAGGCGAAGTTGCCGGAGATATGCTAAAACTAGCGCTCGGATTCTCTCATCCTGTTAATGTGGAAATACCAAAAGAAGTAACTGTTGTAATTGAAAAAGGAGTATACACCTTTACAAGTATCGACAAAGAATCAGTTGGATCTTTTTCTGCTAAAATCAGATCACTTAAAAAACCAGAACCATATAAAGGTAAAGGTTTTAGATATGATGATGAAATTATTAAGAGAAAACAAGGTAAAAAAGCCGCTTAAGTTTAATTAAATAAAAGTAATAACAAATATATGAAAAGAATAATTTTATCAAACAGAGACAGGATCAAAAATAGAATCAGAGCAAAAGTTATAGGGACTGAAGCAAGGCCTAGATTAACAGTATTTAAATCTAATAAATTTACATATGCCCAAATAATTGACGACTCACAAGGTAAGACTTTGGTTGAGGCAAATAGTGGGGAAATGAAAGCTAAAAAAATGGATGCTGCTATGGAAGTAGGAAAATTAATTGCTACAAAAGCAAAAGCAGAAAAAATAACCAAAGTTGTTTTTGATAGAAATGGTTATAAATACACAGGTCGTATATTAGCATTAGCCGAAGCTGCGCGTGAAGCCGGTTTAGAATTTTAATTAAATAATACATATAAAATTATGACAGATAACAACGATAATATAATAAACGATATAAATACTACTGACGATACTGCTCCAGAGCCAGTAAATGAAGCTTCAACAGAACAAACTTCAACTGTAGAAGTTATTGCTGATACCACAGCTTCAGAATCGGAAACTGCTGCAGAAGCTACTCCTATGTCTGAAGTTGGTGCTGAAGTTCAAGCTCCGACTACGGAAGCTGAAAATGTTGCTCCTGCTCCAGCTCCTGTTGTTGCACAAGCTCCAAGAGGTTTTGTAAAAAATGAAAGACCTCAAAGAGGCGGTCCAAGAAGAGGAGGAGATGGTAGAGGTCCTAAAAGAGAGCCAAAACCAAAGCCAGAGTTTGATCAAAAAATAGTTGCAATCAGAAGAGTAACTCGTGTAACGTCTGGTGGAAGAAAATTCTCTTTTGCTGTTGCTGTTATCGCAGGGGACAGAAAAGGTAGAATTGGTTTCGGTACAGGAAAAGGACTTGACACTGCTATGGCGGTTGATAAGGCATACAAAAAAGCTAAAGCAAATATGATTAGACTTCCTTTAACTAAAACTGGAACTATTCCACATGAAGTTTCAGCTAAATATTCTTCAGCTCAAGTTGAATTGAGACCTGCTCCAGGTAAGGGTATTGTTGCAGGATCATCTGTTCGTGATGTTATCGAGATCGCAGGTATCAAGGATATCATCGGAAAATTGAGATCAGGTACAAAAAACCGTATGAACAACGCGAAGGTTGTTATAAAAGCTTTGTCTACTTTATCAGCTACTAAGAAAATTAAACATACAAAATAATATTTTGTTATAATAAATAAATATATGCAATTACATACATTAAAAAGAAAAACACAAAGACAAACTAAACAACAAGTTGGTCGTGGTAGTAAAAGAGGTAAAACCTCAGGTCGTGGACAAAAAGGGCAAACATCACGTGCTGGTAGAAAACTTCGTCCTGAAATAAGAGAGGTAATTAAGAAAATCCCAAAACTAAGAGGTCGTGGTAAAAACATGAACAAATCTTTTGAAATAAAACCAGTTGTACTTAACGTATCGTATTTTGCTGAAATCGAAAATGGCACAGTTCTAACACCCCAAAAGCTTGTAGATTTGAAATTAGTTAAATTGTTGAAAGGTAAGGTTCCTAAAGTTAAAATTTTAGCTAATGGTGAAATCACAAACTCATTAACATTTAAAAAATTCACAATCTCAAAGGCTGCTATCGAGAAAATCGAGAAGGCTGGAGGCAAAGTATATGTTCAATAAAATCAACGCAATATTTTCAGACAAGACAATAAGAAACAGAATATTATTTGTTCTGGCTACTTTAGTTATCTTTAGAGCCTTGTCAGCCATTCCAGTTCCTGGAGTAAATGTACAAGCTATTAAAGCTTTGGTTGATGGCAATAGTTTCTTTCAGGTTCTAAACCTGTTTTCAGGTGGAGGTCTTTCTGCTTTATCTATACTTATGCTTGGTGTTGGTCCGTACATTACAGCATCTATTATTATCCAACTTTTAACCATGGTGTTCCCTGGAATGAAAGAATTGCAGCAAGAAGAAGGTGCTATCGGTAGAAAAAAACTTTCACAATATTCAAGATTGATGACTATACCTATTGGATTTGTACAAACTTTTGGAATCATAACTTTAATAACAAGACAGTCACCTGAAGTATTTGGAGGACTTACGACTTTTGGATTTGCTCAAGTGGCAATCATTGTTATTGCTTCATCAATACTGTTGATGTGGATAGGGGAAAGATTGACAGAATTTGGAATAGGAAACGGTATATCACTCATCATTACTATCGGTATCATTGCAGCCTTGCCACAAAGTGTATCAAGAGTTCTGTCAACATATGATGCTTCACAACTTCCATTGTTTATAGGTATCGCGATATTATCTGCTGCAATCATAGCTCTGATTGTATATATCACTGAGGCTGAGAGGCCTATAGAGATAAACTATGCGAGACAGGCTCGTTCATTGACCACTCAAGGCGGTGCTGGTTCACATAAGACATATTTACCTATTAAGCTAAACCAAGCTGGAGTTATGCCAATCATTTTTGCTATAACACTTTTGATGATCCCGTCTTTCTTGGGGAATATCTTAACTTTGTCTGCCAATGGCACATTGCAAAGCATGGGAAGATTTATAACTATTTGGTCACAAGACTCTTTAGTTCATGGAATAATGTATTTCATTCTTGTATTCTTGTTCACATATTTCTACACAGCTGTTACTTTTGATCCAAAACAAATGTCGGAAAATCTACAAAAACAAGGAGCTTTTGTTTCAGGAATCAGACCAGGAGATTCAACTATGGATTATTTATCTCGTATTGTTACTCGAACTACTTTTATTGGAGCAATATTCTTAGCAAGTATAGCTATCCTTCCTGAACTGGTTCAAAACTTCACAAACGTGGCCGCGGTAAGTATTGGTGGTACAGGACTTCTCATTGTTATTTCAACTCTTATAGACGTTATTAAAAAGATCAATGCCCAAATAAGTATGAGAGAATATTAGTCGGTAATATTGTATAATATTTAGATGAATCAAACAGCAGTAATATTTATAGGAAGATCAGGTTGCGGTAAAGGTACCCAATCTGCTCTTTTAATTGATTATTTTACATCTCAAAAAAAGGAAACCTTATATTTGAGTACAGGAAATGAGTTTAGGAAAATAATAGCAGAAGGGGATAATTTTACCTCTAAAAAAATTGATGCGATATATGATGAAGGAGGTCGTCACCCTGATTTTTTATGTATTACAATAATTGCAAATTATTTTAAAAAAAACTTTGATCCAAATAAGAATATAATAATGGATGGAGGTCTTAGATCATTAAATGAGGCTGAAACTGTGGCTGATGTTCTTAATTTTTATGAACTAAAAAATATTAAAGTTTTCTTTATGGATGTAAGTCATGAATGGTCAGTAGAAAAATTAAAAAGCCGCGGTCGTGATGATGACAGTGCATCAATATTTGAAGCTAAGAAAAAATGGTTTGATGACGAGGTTATTCCTGCTATACATTTTTTGGAAAATAACAATAAATTTACATTTCATAAAATAAACGGCGAACAAGATGTGGGGCAAGTTCATGAAGACATAATCGCATGGCTAAAATAAATATATATAACAAAAAAGAAATAGAAATTTTACGTGATGGAGGCAGGATTTTGCATACAATTCTGCAAATTTTAAAAGCTGAAACTTTAGAGAATGTTTCCACGAAGGATTTAGATAAAAGAGCTTATGATTTGTGTATTGAGAACGAGGCGCTGCCGGCTTTTCTGAACTATACACCAGGAGGTGCATTGAGACCATTTCCTGGATCCGTTTGTATATCAGTAAACCATGAAGTTGTTCACGGTATTCCAAATGAAAAACCAAAAGTATTAAAAAAAGGTGATGTTGTCACATTGGACATGGGATTGAAATATAAAAATATGTTTACCGACTCAGCTATAACTCTAGTTGTAGGTGGAGGTGAATATAACAAAATCGGGCAAGAGATGATTGATGTTGCAACTCGAGCATTGCACAATGCAATCGATATTTTAAAACCAGGTGTAAAAACAGGAGATATTGGTCAGGCTGTGGAAGATGTGGTTATTAAAAATAAAGGTCATAAATTTAAAATACCGACAATCTTAGGAGGACATGGAATAGGCTATGGTATACACGAAGATCCTTTTGTTCCTAACTTTGGAAAGGCTGGAGAGGGTGTTGTATTAAAGGAGGGTAATGTTGTAGCGATAGAGCCTATATTGACTCAAAATTCTACAGCCATGAATGTGTTAGGTGATGGATATACTTTTGTAACTCAAGATAAAGGGTTGGCGGTTCATGTTGAACATACAGTGGTGATCACTAAAGATGGATATGAGATACTTACTATTGGATAAGTAAATTATTATAAAAAATAAGCTATCCAAGGAAAAGATGGTTATTTTTATGGACGAACTTATTTCGTCCATGTGATACATAGATGCTCTGCATCGGGGTGGTATTCATTTTTATATAAAATTTCTGATATAATATATCCAATGTCACAAAATAATTTTGAACAATCGAATAATGAAAACAAAGGGGAAAATAATTCTGAGTCGCCTTCCGACAAAAAAACTTTTGCATCTATTGAGGAAGAACTTGAATATTTGCGAGGAGAAGTTAAAAAGAATCAAGATAAAAATTCTTCGCAGTTTGAGCAAGATCAAATCATCACTCAAGAAATAAAAACTTATCATGAAGAAACTGGCCGTGATCTGCTGCATGAGTCATATATACAGTCAGAAAAAAAAAGCGAGGAAGTTGTGCTGAATCTGGCTCCGGAAAGTCATGATAAAAATATGGAAGAATACTGGACTCTGATGAATAAGAATGGGATTTATAACACGTTAAATATGATAAAAAATGCTGGAAATCCTCACTTGGAGGACGACTTCCATAGGTTTTTGGTTGAATATATAAAAGCCGGATTAGTAATTCCAAACCTAAAAGAACAGGATCCGATAGATAAAAGCATCAAGCAAACCCTATATCAAGTCTCATTGCCTGATTTTCAGGACAAAGACGGCACACATAAACCTTTGAAGGAATTGTTATCTGTGATGGAACAATTTTATCTTGGAATGACCTCTATTGCTGAGGCGGGGAAGAAGTTTGCTGACAGTAAAAACAACATGACCATAGAGCTTGCTATAGGTGAAGGAAGTGAAGAATTTATATTTTACGTGTCAGTACCAAACGATAAGAATGATTTATTTGAAAAACACATACTGTCAGTTTTTCCAGAAGCGAAGATTGAGATAGATCACAATGATTATAATATTTTTGATGAAGATGGGGTTTCCCTCGGGTCCATCGCCTCATTTGTAAAAAAAGATATTTACCCAATAAAAACTTATGAAGAATTTGATGCAGATCCAATAAATGTCATCTTAAATTCATTGTCAAAAATACAAAAAAACGGAGAGGGTGCGTGCATACAAATTGTGTTTAATTATGTTGGTGACTATTATCACAAGCTCTATAGAACTGCTCTGGATGATATTTTGAAAGGTGAAAGTCTGAAAAAGACGGTTGATATCAGGCATACAATATGGGGTCAATTTTCTAAAGTTGCTGCTGAGATAGGTAAGGAAGTTGTTGATGGTGCACTTTCGCATACGGATGGTAAAAAAGACGAAGTAAAAGAAAAGTACATAGACCAGATCGCTGTGGAGCAGATAAAACATAAAATATCTTCTCCAATCATAGAAACAAATATAAGACTCATTGCCTCAGCTAAAGATCGTATGCGGGCAGAAAATATTTTATCTGATCTCGAGTCTTCATTTAATCAGTTCACAAACGCGCTAGGAAATAGTTTTAAATGGAATAGGGTTAAAGATAATCATTTAAAGGATTTATTTTATAAATTTACCTTTCGTCTTTTCGACAAGGGTCAGATTCTTCCTGTTTCTATAAAAGAAATCGCTACGGTTATGCATTTCCCGATGACAACCCAAAGTAATTTTTCTCCACAACTTAAGCAGTCATCTGCTGCCACAGCTCCGGCCCCGCTCGATATTCCACACAAGGGTGATGGTGTACTTATTGGTAAAAACGTGCACAGAAACGTCGAGCAGGATATATACATGTCACCAGAGGATAGGTTGCGTCATATGTATGTGATTGGGCAGACCGGTGTAGGTAAATCAAGTATTTTGAAAAATCTGATCATCCAAGATATTAAAAATGGAGATGGTGTTTGCTTTATAGACCCTCACGGAAATGATATTCAGGACATATTGTCACATATTCCAAAAGAGAGATATGATGATGTTATTTATTTCGATCCGGGATATACGGACCGCCCGATGTCTTTGAACATGCTCGAGTATGATCATTCAAATCCAGAACAAAAGACGTTTGTGGTAAACGAGCTTTTCAGTATTTTTCAAAAGCTGTATGGTGCCAATCCAGAAAGTATGGGTCCTATGTTTGAACAATATTTTAGAAATGCTACGATGCTTGTGATGGAAGATCCTGATAGTGGGTGTACGCTTCTAGATATATCGCGCGTGATGGCGGTAAAAAGTTTTCGTGATATGAAAATAGCTCATTGCAAGAATCCTATTGTAAAGCAATTCTGGACAGAGATTGCAGAGAAGACTTCAGGGGAGTCGGGTCTTGCAAACATGATCCCATATATAACATCAAAATTTGATGTTTTTTCTGCAAACGAAATAATGCGTCCAATCATTGCCCAAGAAAAATCTTCTTTCAATTTTCGTGAAATAATGGACAGTAAAAAGATACTTTTGGTAAACCTTGCAAAGGGAAGACTTGGAGACATCAACTCTAACCTTATAGGTCTTATTGTTGTTGGAAAAATATTGATGGCTGCACTTTCCCGTGTCGATTCTTTCGGAAAAGATATGCCTGCATTCTATTTATATATTGATGAATTCCAAAACATAACAACGCCATCGATCTCAACGATTTTGTCAGAGGCACGTAAATATAAATTGTCGCTAACTATTGCCCATCAATTTATCGCCCAGCTTGATGACAAGATAAAAGCATCTGTATTCGGTAACGTTGGTAATATGGTCGTATACAGAACGGGTGCTGAAGATGCAGAGATTTTACAAAAACAATTTGAGCCAGTGTTTCAGGCAAAAGATATTATGAATATTGATAACTTCAATGCATATATTAAAATGTTGTCACATGGAAAGCCTACAAAGCCCTTCAATGTGCGTATAATGCCTCAGGAGAAAGGGAATACTGCAATAGTTGATTCATTGAAAGAATTGTCATACCTTAAATATGGAAAGGATAAGGACAGTATTAGCGACGAGGTAGATGCGAAGTTTGCGTCTGATAAGCCGAAGCCAAAACCTATGCCTGATTTGAGTGCGTTTGGTTTGTAGGGTTCACATTCTCAAACAACTCTTCAACCCCTGTTTTTTCAACTGCAGAATATTTTATAATTTTTTTCCCTTCGAATGCTTTTTGTATAGTATCTATACTTTTAAAAATCTCGCCTTGTTTTAATTTATCAAATTTATTGGCGATAATAACCACATCTTTGTTATTTTCAAGCAGAAAATTATAAAAATGAATATCATCAACAGTCGGTCCAACTTTTGCATCAATTATTAAAACAACTTTTTTTGGATTTGTGTTTTCACTGACAAAATACCACTCGATAATTCTGGCAATCTTGTCTCTTTGAGTATGAGATCCTCTGGCATATCCATAACCAGGTAAGTCGACTAGGTAAAAGTTTTCATTAATCAAATAAAAATTAGCCTCAGCAGTAAAACCGGGAGTAGAGGACGATCTTGCTAACTTATTTCTGTTTACAAGGGTGTTTATGACAGAAGACTTGCCTACGTTTGATCGGCCTATAAAGGCTACCTCAGGTAATTTTTCTACAGGCAGACCGGTGTCATGTACTGCACCTTTTACGAATACGGCCGATTTTATTAATGGTTTGTTCTCTGTCATATTGTGCCTCAGGCGGGACTCGAACCCGCACGACATTGCTGTCAAAAGATTTTAAGTCTTTCGTGTCTACCATTCCACCACCAAGGCATTTGCGTTATAAAACAGCGTGAGGCGTAGGCCGGATTTGAACCGGCGAATATCAGTTTTGCAAACTGCCGCGTTAAACCACTTCGCCACTACGCCATGGGATTATTTATAGCATATTTATATATATATTTCTACTCTAAATAATCTCAAAAATCTCCTGTCGATGCTTCTCCCCGCGATCAATCTCAAAATGTAAAAATGGAAGTATACCAACTCTTGTTTTTTTCTTTATATCATTTCGTATATCTGTCACATTTCGAGTTAGAAAGTCTATAACAGCATCCTCCTTAGTCTCAGGCAATACAGAAACCCTGATTGTAACATTATTGCTTCTATCGGCCTGCTCGATTGAAGTGATTGTTATCAATGATTGTCCTCCAGAGTTACGTGAAATATACTCATCAATTGTTTTTCTAAATATTGATTCCGCTCTTCCTTTTGTAACTCTTTTATCTCGATGGTTGTTTTCTTTTTTCATATTTTTATTTAAATTATTTTTCAACTACAGAAAATGCTGCAATGACATCTCCTGTCACTATTTCTATCTTAGCTTCTATCATCAAACCACATTCGGTATCTACCTCAACGCTCTTAACTTGAGATCGGGCATGCTGCAGCTCGACTATCTCACCTCGACCGATTTCATTGTCACGTCTCATGATCTTGATCTTGTCTCCTAGATTTATACGTCCTGCTGTAACCATACCCCCCAGAACTTGTTTTGTCTTATTGGCATTAAAGATCTTAAGAACTTTAAGCGTTCCGTGACTTTCTTCCTCAAGAATCTTAGGAGCTTTTGATCGAGCTTCATTTTCCAGCCACTCTGAAAGTTTGTAGATGATGTCAAAAGTTTCGATCTTTAGGTTTAATTGATTGGCTAGATTTTTTGCAATAGGATCAACTTTTGTGTTGTATCCAACAATAACTGAATCTTTAGATCCTTGAGCAAGCTTCACATCATTCTCGTTTATGTCTCCAGTCTCTGCTCGTACAATTCTCAGTTCAATATTTTCAAATTTTATTTTACTGATCTCTTGTTTAACGGCATCAAGTGTTCCAACAGAATCTGACTTTAGAACTATTGGCAGTGTCCAATTATTATCAACTTCAAGTCCATAAAGCGCTCTGATGTTTTGAGGAATTTTTGCTGGTGCAACTTTTCCAATAGCATTAACTTCATCTTCCAAAGCTGACATCTTCTTTTGTTCGAGAGCGAGGAGCTCCGCAGTCTCTTTGTCTTCACATACGATGCATATGTCTCCAACTTTTGGAGTTGTGATCCAACCAATCAAACGTACAGGTTGTCCAGGCTCAAAACTTTTTTGCGCTTTGCCTTCAAAATTTTCTATAATACGAACAGGGGATATCTCGCCATTTGATACGATAAATGATCCAACTTTTAAAGTACCATTCTTAACTATCATTGTTGCATGTATTCCTCTGATCTTATCTCTACCTGATTCTATAACGATACATTCTGCAGGAACGTCATAGGCTGC
>JAYSOO010000022.1:0-5206 GCA_043722755.1 Candidatus Parcubacteria bacterium | reverse complement strand
CCGAGTGCTACGCATCGAGGTATTGACCTGTTAACTCCTCGGTTCGGAAACAAAAGTTTTTTACTTTTGTTTCTCTCACTCTACGTCGTTAATAAATTTAAAAAAAATAATATAATACTATAAAAATTATGACATTGATCTACATAGGAACCCTAGCGTTTTTATCAACATTATTTGGAGGATATATCGCTTTCAAGTACAAAAAGTTTATCCATATTTTTTCTGGCTTAACCGCTGGTACATTACTCGCCCTGATTTTCCTAGAAATAATACCCGAAGTGATGGATTTAAACGATTCTCCAATAATCCTACTCTCAGTTATAGGTGGATTTATTGCTTTCCATATTTTAGAAAAAATATTTTCTTTACACAATCACCATGAACATAATCATGAAAATCATAATCATATTTCTTCAAAAAAAGTGGGTGCTTGGGCTTTGATACTTCATTCCCTTTTTGATGGTGTTGCTATTGGTCTTGCCTACAATGTATCTCCGGCTTTTGGTCTAATTGTTGCTATAGGGGTTATAGCTCATGATTTTTCTGATGGATTTAACACAGTTACATTAAGTCATTCTAAAAGATTATTATTTCTTGATGCATTGGCACCGGTTCTTGGAATTGTCATTGGTTCATTTTTTTCATTTCCAGCCAATATCATGAGCATCTTATTTGGTATTTTTGCCGGTGTACTGTTATATGTTTCTACGTCTGACATATTGCCAGAGGCTCATTGTGACAATAAAAAACACATGACTCAAAATCTTGGAGCCATGTTTGTAGGTATATTATATATATTATTAGTTATTTCATTAGTTTAATAACAAGTATTAACAGGCAAAAAAATAGGGTAAGAGGTTTGCCTGAGCTTACCTCTTACCCATCTGACTATTCTTGTGTGTGATAGAGATGACACTTTACACCCCCATAGTAGTAAAGTGCATTCAACTCCATCAACAATATAAATACTATACTTTCCGAACACAAAGTCAAGTGTATTAAAGATTCATATGTATTACAATTATGATCATGCTTAAATTCATACAAAAAAATGCTATGTATTTGGTTTTAGCACAAGTGATAGTGGCTATAGCCGGTAGTCTGTATTTTTCAGACATAAAAGGCTTTGAACCTTGCATATTGTGCTGGTACCAAAGAATATTCATGTATTCCCTGCTTCCAATAACAATAATAGCTTTGCTCAAAAAAGAACAAAAAATCTATCAATACACCATGCCTGTGGCGTTGATTGGAATGTCGATATCCATTTACCACAACTTACTGTATACCGGCATCATTAAAAATGAAGGATTTTGCAGTTCGGGCATATCATGTACAAGCAAATTTATAGAGTACTTCGGATTCGTGACAATACCTTTTTTGTCTTTACTCGGATTCGTAGTTATTATATTTTTATCACTCATTAGCAGAAATTATATAAAAAAACAAAATAAATAATATGAAAACAGAGACAAAAGTAATAATAGGAATATCTTTATTGACAGCATTAATTGTAATTGGTGGCATTTACATGTTCAATTCAAAAAATGTTAATCAAGGAGATACGGATTATTCTCAATACATTAACACCGGTCTTACCTTAGATGCAACAAAAATTGCTCGACCTGAAAACCCAAAAATAACCGGTCAGGCAAATGCATCTTCAACAGCTTCTTCTACAAAAATTGCAGTAACTGAATTTTTAGATTATCTATGTCCAGCCTGTGCTGCAAATGGCGAAGTTCTGACAAAACAATTATTAGCTACATATGGTGATCGTATAACAATCACAAGAAAAATATTTCCTGTTCACGGTCAGCCATCAATAGATATTGGTCGCATAGTATTAGCTTCGCAGATTTTTGGAGGCGAAACATATCAAACTGTACACATGAAAGTTTTTGAAACTCAGGGAGAATGGCAAATATTGGGTAAAAAAGATAGGGATGATTTTATCAAAAAACTTATTGTAGATCTTGGCATTGACTATGATAAGTTATATGCAGAATCAGTAAATAAAAAATACGATGAGCAAATCGCTCAAGACAAGCAAGATGCAAATGACTTAGGAATAAAAGCAATTCCCTCATTTATCATTGGAAATCACACTCGTATCACAGGAGGCTTGCCGTTAGATGTTATTTTAAAATACATTGACACTAAGTAAGTTGTAATGGTATAATCAAATTCAGAAAGGACTTGTGACCATGGATATAAAAATAAAAAACCAGCAAGAATCACCATCACCTATCATTTCAAATTTAGTTACAAATTGTCTAGAAATACTCAAATCGAGAAGACCGACAACGTTTAAGCCAGTCAAAGACATCAAAAAACCCCATGTGTACGCCAGCAACCACAACGGTCGCGGATCAATGGATTAAAAAAGGGACCCGTGAGGGTCCCAATTTTTGTGGCATATTTTCCTCGTTTTATTTTGTTCTAACTCGTTTTGAATGAATTATATATAGCTACAATATCTTGCAACACCAGTGATATCATTTCCTTTGTGTATCCTATAAATTCCTTAACCCAGCCTTTTGCCAAAATTCCATTGATATCCAAGTTTAAAAATCTCAACAGGATCAATGCCACAAGCACTATAACAATTAATTCTAAAAAACCTCCTTGCTGAACTTTTTTTGAATTGAGTTCTATATTATTTTTCATCATGTATGAAGGTATTATACCATATAGCTAGCATTAATAATGTAAAAATTCTGCGACCGATAAACTTATCATTCAAATTTCTTTCAGAAAACAAAGTTTTTACGTAATCTATATTACAAATCTGTTGGATTAATTTATTTTCAACAATTATATTCAATACTTTTTCATGATCTTTTTTAAGCCATATATGCCAGGGGGTTGGAAAACCAAGTTTAGGTCTCTTATTTGTTTTATCGGGCATATAACCTTTAAAAGCATCTCTCAATATAAACTTTGTAGTTCCATCTTTGTATTTCCAATCATCTATCAAACCTTCAGCAACCTTCGATACCTCCACATCCAAAAATGGCACACGAAGTTCCAGTGAATTTGCCATCGTCATCTTGTCAGCTTTCTGAAGAATGTCCCCTCTCATCCAGTTGTGTATATCCACAAACTGCATGTATTCGGATTCAGACAATTTTGAAATATCTTGATTTTGCAGGTCAAGCTTATTCATTATATTTTGTGGCTTATAATCTTTGAAAAGTTTTTCTTTTTCAGATTCTTTGAAAAGATTAGCGTTGCCGATATATCGAGACTGAACCGGACTCAATGCTCTATTTAAAAAACTAACACCAGGAAAGCTTGCAAGTATGGGTGATATCGTAACTAAAAAATTAACAATTTTTAAAATAGATTTCAAGAATATAAATTTAAACCATGCTGGCTGCTGACTTATGAGTTGGATATATGCATTGTGAGGCTCTTGATAGATTCCATAGCCTCCGAATAATTCATCAGCCCCTTCTCCTGATATCACAACTTTAACTTCTTTGGCCACTTCGCGAGATAATAAGAAAAGAGAAATGGCAGATGGGTCTGCTATTGGCTCGTCAAAATGCCAGATACATTTTTTTAAAGATTCAAAATAATCCTCAAATGTTACAATGATCTCTTTGTGATCAGATTTTATAAATTCGGCGAATTCTTTTACATCTTTTACTTCAGAGTCCAAATCCTTAAAGCCAATTGTATACGTTTTTAGATTCTGACCACGACTTACAAGTTCTTTTTGAGCAAGCATTGCAATGATTGACGAGTCTATTCCAGATGACAAGAAAGAAGCTACAGGAACATCTGCAATCATATGATGTTCGACAGAATCAATCATAGCTTTTCGAATGTCTTCGCGAGATTTCTCATAATCAGTATCTCTATTCTCACGGAAATTCCACTGCCAATATTTTTCTATTGAGTACTCGCCATTTTCTAAATTTACTGTTAATGAATGACCAGGGGACAATTTATAAATATTTTTAAAGAATGTTTCTGGATTTGGATTGTATTGAAAACTTACATAGTCATATATATAGTCAATATTGACTTCTCTCTTGACAGACTTGTCTTCAAGGATGGATTTTATTTCTGATGAGAATGCTGTGATTTTTCCTTCTTTTAAATGATAGTAAAGCGGCTTGATTCCGAAATGATCGCGAGAGATGAACAGCTTGTTTTGTTTTTTATCATAAATCGTAAATGCGAACATTCCTCGAAGTTTTTTAGGTAGTTCTGTTCCCCATTCTTCATATCCATGAACCAAAACCTCCGTGTCTGAATGAGTTTTAAATATGTGATTTTTATTTTCTAGTTCCTTTCGAAGCTCTAGGTGGTTGTATATCTCTCCATTGAATACAACTGTAACCATCAAGTCTTCGCTTGATATAGGTTGCTTGCCGGCAGCAATATCGATAATCGACAAGCGTCTCATTCCCATAGAAAAACCTCGTGCAAAAAACATACCATTATCATCTGGTCCGCGGTGGGTAATACAGTCGAGAGACCTTTTTAAGAGGTCCCGATCTTGATCTAGTTGATAGTTTATGAATCCTGATATGCCACACATGGTATTTATAGTAACAAAAAAAAGACTGTTTATATAGTCTCTTTTTGTTTTGTAATGTTACAGCCCACAGTCTTTTGGGGTTAAGATATAATTATAGACCTTATCTGGATCTTGATAACTCATAAAAAAGCGAGAGTTATCCTTAGTCAGCTTGTTATTTTGGTACTTCTTAAATTTATTACTTAACCTCCGCATCCTTGATATCCGTATCTACGGTACCATTCTCAGGACCTGCACCTTCTCCACCTTGTGCACCCTCAGCAGAACCGGCAGCATTCTCTGGATTAGCTTTCGAGATCTCATCGTGAACTTTTGCCAATTCCATCGATAGTGCATCTGTATCCGTCTTTGTTGTATTCATATCATCCTTATCTTTTGATAGTCTTAGTGCTCCTATTTTAGTCTCTACAGCCGCTATCAACTCAGCACTCAACTTATCCTTATTTTCCCTCAAACTCTTCTCTGCTGTGTATATAGCCTGATCTGCAGTATTTCTAACTTCTATCAACTCTTTCTTTTGTTTATCCTCACCTTCATGAGCTTCGGCCTCTTTTTTCATACGCTCAATATCGTCTGACGAAAGACCTGTTGAAGCCTCGATTCTGATAGTATTTTCTTTTCCTGAAGCTTTATCTTTTGCTTTTACGTTTA
>JAYSOO010000021.1:0-5228 GCA_043722755.1 Candidatus Parcubacteria bacterium | reverse complement strand
CACCTACCAAGTCAGATGCTTTGGCTATTGGGCAATTTGTACATATTTTTTTCTGTTGAGCTTTCGTCCTAAACATGTATATAAAGTAACATTTTTTTAGTTACTTTACAAATGAAAGTAAAGGGACTATACTGAGAGCTATTACAAAATAAATACAACAAAAAACATGACAAATATAATAGATGCATTAAACTGGAGATATGCAACAAAAGCATATGATTCAACAAAAAAATTAGACAGCACTCAAGTTTCAACACTGATCGAATCTGTACGACTGACCCCTTCTTCATTTGGTTTACCAACATACAAACTCATACATGTTAAAGATGTAGAGACTCGTGAAAAATTAAAAGCTGCCGCTTGGGGTCAAACTCAAATCACAGACGCTTCTGAATTTTTAGTATTCGCAGCAAAAACAAATTTAGGTGAATCTGACATAAACGAATTTATGAATGAAGTTTCAAAGGCAAGAAATGTACCCGTTGAATCTCTATTTGGGTATGCTGACATGATTAAAGGAAGTGTTGGATCTCGTTCAACCGAGGAAAATACAGCATGGGCTACAAAACAAGCATACATTGGCCTTGGTGTATTACTTGCAACAGCAGCATTAGAAAGAATTGATGCATCACCAATGGAGGGATTTGACTCGGCACAATTTGATGAAATATTGAGCTTGAAAGAATTGAATCTAAAATCTGTAGTGGTGGTAGCAATAGGCCACAGATCCGCCAATGATGCTCACTCTTCTCTTACAAAAGTGAGAATAAGTACAGGCAGTTTGGTTATTGAAAAATAGGAAACATATACAGAAAATAAGTCATCCCCAACCAGGATGACTTATTTTCTGTATATGTTTAGGACTCTTTCCTTGAATGAATATTTTTTATATTGCAATTTTTTAAGTTTATTTTTAGAATGACACTTTGCCCTCGGCAAAGCGCTTCGCAGAATGTTTTTCCTAGAAAAATATCCGAGGAATGAAACGGAATGACGAAAATAAACTTATTTTCTCTTAGACGGTTTGATGAGTTTTTTAGGATCCTCTATTTTCATATCTTCTTTTTTAACAGGAGGCAGATCTGTTGTGATAGCTTTCTGCAATTCAGTAGTTTTTTTAGGACTTCCAGTTATGGGCGCATTCAATGTTTTGAATTGCGCAATAACCACAAGGGAATCGTCAGGTTGTATTGTTTTTGGCGCTTTTATTACATCAGGTGTGGATGTAAGATGAGTCAACACTTCAACTTTTTCAGGTTTTTTGAACATGAAGTTAACTTTAGTTATCTTTCCAGAAAATTCAGATTCCAAAGGATCAAATACTTTCTTTACAGGTAACTCTGTAGAAACCTTAGACTTACCAGCAGATGAGGTTGATTTGTGTAGGATTTCAACTCCTTCAGTAGCAGTTTCTTGATTAGTAACTATACCCATCCTTTCTTCATCCCTTCGAAGTCGTTTCAGAAAATATCTATTACACAACACTGACAAAATAAACAATCCAAGAATACTTCCCCATAGATACACATTTGATGCATTAGTTTTTAATATGAATATAATTTCATCCCAAAGAGTATCTCTTGATTGACCTGAAGCTATGATGGAATCACATAGATCTTTTTTTGGTTTTATAAATTCTTCTACTGAAAAATCTGAATTAACATCTTGAGCCTTATTAAATTCTTCAAGAGCTGCTTTACAGTGATTATTTTCTAATAGTGCTAAACCGTTTTGATAATGAGTGTTATATAAATTTGGACTCAATGAAATACTTGTTGATGCAAGTGCTTCTTTAATTGCTGATACTGGAAGAACAAAACCAGATGATGTGAGTGATCCAATAACCTTTCCATTTTGATCAATAACAGGACTTCCTTTTGATCCTTCAGGTGAAGGTATGTTTGTTTGATACTGATTATCTTTTATTGTGTTTATGATTCCCTGATTAAAGATTGGTTCTGAAACCAACTGCTCCAATAGTGGATAGCTCATTGAATATATTTTCTGACCCATACTTGTAGGAGAATCAGATAAGTTGATTGAAGGTAATTTATCTGCATTAATTTTTAACAATGCAATATCACGATCATCGCTTTCAAATGTAGAATTTGAATATAGAACAATCGCATCATACCCATCAGTTTTAGGTCGTACAATTTTAACATCCGTTTTAAGATCTTCAACAGAGTTTTCTGTAAGAAACTTATATATAGTAGCGTATGCATCAACATACCCCTGATCTTTAGGATCTTTATTGTGTACATTACGCAAATGTTTTTCAACGGTTGATCTATATATAGTATGTACAGTGCCTACAAGTATTTCTGAATTTGTAACAATTATTCCATCAGAGGAGATAATAAAACCTGTACCCTCCACACTTTTGTCTATTGTAGTTGTACTAAATTTATTTGCTTCAGTTGTTGTTGAGATTGTTTTATTTTCATAATCAAACACAAAATCTGGAATACCCACTGAACCTTTTGTTGAACTAATAATCTGAACGGTTGCCGGCTTTACAAAGCTCACAAGATCTTCATTCTGATCAACTGCATATATGTACGTAAAAGATACAAGCAGTGTGATTAATAATAAAAATCTTCCAGAGAATTTCATAATATATACTTATAATAATAGCACAGTAGATAAAGTTTTTTATTTTTTAAAAGCCTACTTTGAAATCGTGATGGTTATTTTATAGTCCTTTTGATCTAGTGTTTGGTTTTGTGACCCCCTATCTGGCTGAACTGCGGTTATTTTTATTTTATATTCTTCATAAGAAAATTCTGAAACATTAACACCTGCTCCAAACTTTAATTCAAAAGTCTCATTGTAGTTTCCTTTTTTAAGATTAAATAATACGATTATATTTCCTGCCCAGATACAATTTACATTTGCTGCACAACGAGAATCATTTACTTGTTTAAGAGATAAAGCTGCCCCATCTGGGAATTCATAATAATTTATACTAGATAAGGTAACTTCTTTGGGAAATTTTTCTGCAGGCTTTGTAGGTGTAGTAGATGCTGATGTTGTTGTTGAGTTTGGAAGCGGTGTAGTTGTGGTTGGAATAGACTCTTCGATGTTTGGAATTATGAGGTCACCTGCTTTATTCTGCATATAAATACTAATACCTAAAAATAGAGCTAAGATAATTAATATAATTGTTATGATTTTATGAGTAGACATGGTTATATTATACTACTTTTAACGGTTTCAATACCTGACTAGTCGACACTGATCTTTACAGGTTTTATTAATATACTACCTTGCACTACCTAGTACCATATGATACACTCTACCTATGGATACACAAAAGACAAAAGAATTAGAAAATCAAAAATCTCAAATGCGCAAAGGTATGCTCGAGTTTTGTATTTTACTCATTTTAGCCAAGCGGCAAAAATACGCTACCGAAATTATTAACGAATTAAAAGCAGCGGACTTAATTGTAGTTGAAGGCACACTCTATCCCCTCTTATCACGCCTTCGACAGGCAGACCTTTTGACACACGCCTGGGAGGAGTCATTATCCGGGCCACCACGAAAATATTATTCTCTCACAGAAAAAGGTAAGGAATCATTATCATCTCTCAAAAACACGTGGTCAACACTTAATAAATCACTTAATCATTTAATGAGATAGATTAATAATTTAAAAAACCGTCGTAATGGCGGTTTTTTATTCCTCACTTTCTGGTGTGTAAAACTTCTTTCCCTTTATCTCTTCTGGTAATAAATCCTCCGTCGTATATTTTTCATACCCTTCTCCATACCTATATAATACCATTTTCGTTATCTCCTATACATCAGGCCAAAATACTATTTTACTTTGCTTGGAAAATGAGTATTATCTAAATTAGAAAGCAAACAACATGAACTACTCAAACATAAACGCCACCCTCAACGGCATGACCCCTCAGGAGATCATTAGGTGGGATTTCGAAACATCTAAGGGTAAACAATTTGTAACCACTTCGTTTGGGGTTTATGCAGCAATGATGCTCCATCTTGCAACAAGTGTTAATCCAAATATTACAGTGATTTTTATCGACACAGGTTATAATTTTCCAGAAACTCTAGCATTTGGTCTCGAACTCGTTGTCAGGCTCAAGCTCAACCTCCATGTTTGCAAATCTCCTATATCTCCAAAAGAAATGGAAAAAGAGTTCGGATCACTTTGGGTAACAGATAGAGAAAGATATGCAAAAATTCGGAAAATCGATCCCTTACTGACGGCTTTGACCGAGCTTAGTGCACAATCAGTAATTGATGCACTACGTACTACCCAAACCGACGAAAGGAGTAGACTGCAAATATTGGAAAAAGGTTATGGTGGAAGCATTCGAAAAATTCACCCTACCCTTAACTGGACAGAAGATATGGTTCTTGAATACATTAAATTAAACAATCTTCCATTACATCCACTTTTCTATGAAGGATATGGCTCTGTAGGCGACATGCATTCTACATATCCCGGTCCTGGACGTGATGGACGCTGGCCAGGAGATGAGAAAAAGGAATGCGGCCTTCATCTACCTGAACTGATGGAAGGTGGCAAAGGAATCTAACATCAATTCAAACGACCTCGGAGCACTTATAATGCTTCGAGGTTTTATACTATACTTATCTACATGATCCGCCGAATAATAAGCCTCATTATATTTATAACGTTTATATACGTCCTTATTTTTGGTCGTGCATTAAAACAAGATGAGAATCATTTATCTATCTTATTTCACCTCCCCCAGGTTCTCATTACACAAAAAGCTGTGAGAATAGAGGATAGAAAATATTTAGCAATGAATAATTCATCATTTATTGAAAAAATGAACGAGGAAGGATTTACTTTTGTTGAACAAATGGGTGCTGGATATATGTTTACAAAAGATGAGAAAAAATATATTTCAACAAGTCGGATATATTCATCGTATTTTATGATTTTCACTGAGCCGTATGAATATTATATATCAGATCTTAAATTATATCTCGAGCAAATACAACATTAATCCAGCAAAGGTTTCAAAATAACTACATCATAAAACCTATCACTTTCCTTCATTTTCCAATTATACGACTCGCCATGGAGAACTTGCACTGTCACGAACAATCATCGGCATTTCAGAAAGGTCTTGCATAGGTTCCTCTAAAGAAGGTTCGCTTTCCAATAACTCTTTCATGGACCATCAAACATAATCTTCAAGCTCACAATCTTCTACAACATCGCA